>JBAZRQ010000007.1:17050-17389 GCA_041662925.1 Nocardioides sp.
GGCCCTGCGCGGACGTCATTTCTGGCGGCGCCATGGCAATGACCTCTGGGTCGATGCCCAAGTGATCGTCGGTGCCGTAGCCCATAGGCCCACGGTCAAATCTGGCCCACTCCGACGTATCGCTCCTGGGCGATGAGTCTCTTGAGTGACAGGGTCGGCGAGCCAACCATGTCCATGAGGGCCACGCCGCGAAGCGGTCCTTGCCAGGTTGTTCAAGGGACGCGCCGGAGCCCCTTGACGCGCCGAGACCTTGAAGGCCCCGGTAGAGTCTCGGTCGACACGATGGCGGTGGGGCGCGCCGACAACTGCGGCATTGGCCGCCAACAGTCCCTACCTTCA
>JBAZRQ010000008.1:0-14746 GCA_041662925.1 Nocardioides sp.
ATCGCAGGCCCTGTTCGCAGGGTGGTTTCGAGGCTCGCTGCGCTCGCACCTCAACCACCGTGAGACAGGCGCGGCGCGCAACCACAAGACCCACCTTCTCCTTGCTGCCAAGGGCCGCAACCCACAGCGGCGCCGCAGCAAGCACTCAGTACCCGAGGAGGCGGTCGGGTCGCCGGGGCCTCGACGAGGGCACGTTAGCGCTTGCCTGGCTCGACCAGCGATGAAAGAGGTCTCGCGGTGCCGGGTCCCTAGACTCACAAGCGTGGACTTCTACTCGGCATATGCGCATGGCTTCGCCCGGGTGGCGGCGTGCACGCTGCCGGTGGCGATCGTCGACCCGACGACCAACGCACAGCGGGTGCTGGAGCAGGCGCGGCTGTGCCACGACGACGGGGTGGCGGTGGCGCTGTTCCCGGAGCTGGCGCTGAGCGGCTACTCGGTCGACGACCTGTTCCTGCAGGACACGCTCCTCGAGGAGGTCGAGGCCGCGATCGCCACCATCGTCGAGGCCTCCACCGACCTGCTCCCGGTGATCGTCGTCGGCGCCCCGCTGGTACACGGGACCCGCGTGACCAACTGCGCCGTCGTCATCCACCGCGGCGTCGTCCTGGGCGTCAGCCCGAAGTCCTATCTGCCGACCTACCGCGAGTTCTACGAGCGCCGCTGGTTCGCGCCGGGTGACGACCTGCGGGCGAGCACGATCACGCTCAACGGCGAGACGGTGCCCTTCGGCCCGGACCTGATCTTCTCCGCCACCGACGTCCCCGGGCTGGCCCTCCACGTGGAGATCTGCGAGGACATGTGGGTCCCGGTCCCACCGAGCGCGGAGGCGTCGCTGGCCGGCGCCACCGTGCTCGCCAACCTGAGCGGCAGCCCGATCACGGTCGCGCGCGCCGAGGACCGACGCCTGCTCGTGCGCAGCGCCAGCTCGCGGTGCTCCGCGGCCTACCTTTACGCCGCGGCCGGCCAGGGGGAGTCGACGACCGACCTGTCCTGGGACGGGCAGACGATGATCTACGAGTGTGGCGACCTGCTCGCCGAGAGCGAGCGGTTCCCTGAGCAGGCTCGGCGCTCGGTCGCCGACGTCGACCTCGACCGGATCCGCCAGCAGCGGATGCGTCAGGGCACCTTCGACGACAACCGACGTACCCACGACGAGCGTACCCGGGCGTTCCGGCGGATCGGGTTCGAGCTCCGGCCGCCGTCGGGTGACATCGGGCTGCGGCGCAAGGTTGACCGCTTCCCGTTCGTTCCCGACGACCCGGCCCGGCTGGCGCTGGACTGCTACGAGGCCTACAACATCCAGGTCTCCGGCCTCGAGCAGCGGATCCAGGCGATCGGCAACACCCTGCCGGTGATCGGCATCAGCGGCGGGCTGGACTCGACGCACGCCCTGATCGTGATCGCGCGCGCGATGGACCGGCTCGGTCGCCCGCGCAGCGACATCCAGGCGATCACGATGCCGGGCTTCGCGACCGGGGACGCCACCAAGTCCTACGCCACGCGCCTGGCCAAGAGCCTGGGCGTGACCTTCGAGGAGCTCGACATCCGGCCGGCGGCCAAGCAGATGCTCGCCGACATCGACCACCCGTACGCCGACGGCGAGCCGATCTACGACGTGACGTTCGAGAACGTCCAGGCCGGGCTGCGCTACGACTACCTGTTCCGCATCGCCAACCACCGCAAGGGCATCGTGGTCGGGACCGGGGACCTGTCCGAGCTGGCGCTGGGCTGGTGCACGTACGGCGTGGGCGACCAGATGTCGCACTACAACGTCAACGCCGGCGTACCCAAGACCCTCGTCCAGCACCTGATCCGCTGGGTCGCCGACTCCGGGCAGTTCGACGAGGAGACCAACACCCTCCTGCGCGGCATCGTCGAGCAGGAGATCACCCCCGAGCTGGTCCCGACCGTCGAGGGCAAGAAGCCCCAGGCGACCGAGGACACCGTGGGGCCCTACTCCCTGCAGGACTTCACCCTCTTCCACACCATCCGCTACGGCCAGCGGCCCAGCAAGATCGCGTTCCTGGCGTGGCACGCGTGGCACGACGCCAGCACGGGGGAGTGGCCACCCGGGTTCCCCGAAGAGCGCCGGGTCGCCTACGACCTGGCCGCGATCAAGGCGTGGCTCGTGGTCTTCACCAAGCGGTTCTTCATGAGCCAGTTCAAGCGCTCGGCGCTGCCCAACGGTCCCAAGGTCAGCGCCGGCGGGACCATGTCGCCGCGTGGCGACTGGCGGATGCCGTCCGACGCCAAGCCCACCGCCTGGCTGGCGGAGATCGAGCGCAACATCCCCTGACCGAGCGGCGCCACGGCCCGCGGCCCGTCCCGCGAGCGCCTGCCCCTACGCTGGGCGCATGGGCAAGCAGGAAGACTTCGTACTCCGCGCTCTCGAGGAGCGTGACGTCCGCTTCGTGCGGCTGTGGTTCACCGACGTGCTCGGCTTCCTGAAGTCGGTCGCGGTGGCTCCGGCCGAGCTGGAGGGGGCGTTCGCCGAGGGCATCGGTTTCGACGGCTCGGCGATCGAGGGCTTCGCCCGGGTCTTCGAGTCCGACATGCTGGCCAAGCCCGACCCGGCGACGTTCCAGATCCTGCCGTGGCGCGGCGAGGGCCCGTCGACGGCGCGCATGTTCTGCGACATCGTGATGCCCGACGGCTCCCCGTCGTACGCCGACCCGCGCCACGTGCTCAAGCGCACGCTGAGCCGGGCGGCCGACCGTGGGTTCACGTTCTACACGCACCCCGAGATCGAGTTCTACCTGTTCGAGGACACCCCGCAGGCGGGCGTCGACCCGGTCCCGGTCGACCGCAGCGGCTACTTCGACCACACCGCGCAGTCGATGGGCGCCGACTTCCGGCGCGAGGCGATCACCATGCTCGAGTCCATGGGCATCTCGGTGGAGTTCAGCCACCACGAGGGCGGCCCGGGCCAGCAGGAGATCGACCTGCGCTACGCCGACGCGCTGTCGACCGCCGACAACATCATGACCTTCCGCACGGTGATCCGTGAGGTGGCGCTGAGCCAGGGCGTCTGGGCGAGCTTCATGCCCAAGCCGTTCACCACGCACCCCGGGTCGGGCATGCACACCCACGTCTCGCTGTTCGAGGGCGACCAGAACGCCTTCTACGAGGCCGGCTCCGAGTACCAGCTGTCCAAGACCGGACGCCAGTTCATCGCCGGTGTGCTCACGCACGCGCAGGAGATCAGCGTCGTCACCAACCAGTGGGTCAACAGCTACAAGCGGATGATGTGGGGCGGCGAGGCGCCGTCCTATGTCTGCTGGGGCCACAACAACCGCTCGGCGATGGTCCGGGTCCCGATGTACAAGCCGCTCAAGGGCCAGTCGACCCGGATCGAGGTGCGCACGCTCGACGCGGCGTGCAACCCCTACCTGGCCTTCGCGGTGGTCCTCGCGGCCGGCATGAAGGGGATCGAGGAGGGCTACGAGCTGCCGCGCGAGGCCGAGGACGACGTGTGGTCGCTGAGCGAGCGCGAGCGCACCAACCTCGGCATCGAGCCGCTGCCCAAGAGCCTGCACGACGCGATCAAGATCGCGGAGAGCTCCGAGCTGCTGGCGGACACGCTCGGCGAGCACGTCTTCGACTACTTCCTGCGCAACAAGCGCGCCGAGTGGGACGAGTACCGCGGTCAGGTCTCGGTCTTCGAGCGCGACCGGATGCTCCCGGTCATCTGACCGGCGCTCTGGTCAGCCCATGCCGTCGGTCCTGGTCGTCCAGCACGAGGACGAGTGCCCGCCCGCGCTCTTCGGGCACTGGCTGACCGACGCGGGCTGCGCCCTCGAGGTGAGCCGGCCCTACGCCGGTGAGGCCCTGCCCGACCTCACGTCGTACGACGGGGTGCTGGTGCTGGGCGGGCCTCAGCAGGCCGAGGACGACACGGTGGCGTGGTTCGGCCCGCTCAAGCAGGGCCTGCGCGACGCGCACGCGGCGGGCGTGCCCACACTCGGGATCTGCCTGGGCCACCAGCTGATCGCGTCCGCGCTGGGCGGGCGGGTCGAGCACAACCCCCGAGGCCAGCAGCTGGGGCTGCTGCCGATCGGCTGGACTGCCGCGGCCGCCGGCGACGAGCTGACCGGCCCGGTCGCCTCCCGGCGGCGCGGGGTCCACTGGAACGACGACATCGTCACGCGGCTCCCCGCCGGGTCGACGGTGCTGGCCGAGACACCGGACGGGGAGGTGCAGGCGGCGCGTTTCGGGTCCCGGACGTGGGGCGTCCAGCTGCATCCCGAGGTCGACGCCGCGGTGTTGCGGCCGTGGGCGGAGTCCGATCGTGAGGCGCACGTCCTGCGCGGGGTCGACCAGGAGACGCTGCTGCGCACCATCGAGGACGCAGCCGACGAGCTGACGACGGCCTGGCGCCCGCTGGCCACCGCCTGGGCCGCGATCGTGCGGGGGACGGCGTGATCCGGCCGGCCACCTCCAAGGGCACCCTGCTCCGCCTCGGCTTCGTCGACACCGACGCCGCCCTGGCCGCCCTGTCCGAGCTGGGCTCCGCGGCTGAGCCGCTGCTCGCGATCATCGGCCGCACGGCCGACCCTGACATCGCCCTGCACGAGCTGGTCCGGCTCGCGGAGGCCACGGGCGACGGTCCCGGCCTGCTCGACGCACTCGCCGACGACGAGGGCACGGCCATGCGGCTGCTCTCGGTGCTCGGCGCCAGTACGGCGCTGGCCGACCACCTGGTGCGTCACCCCAGCCAGTGGCACGAGCTCACCGACCCCACCATGGGGACCACCCGCCCGGCGGCGTTCGCCGTACGCGAAGACCTGCTCGTGGCCGTCGGTGCCGACCCGCACGCCGAGCACCCGGTCGCCACGCTCCCGGACGGCGAGGCGCTCGACGCCCTGCGCGTCGAGTACCGCCGCGTGCTGCTCCGGCTCGCCGCCCGCGACCTCGCCCATGACATGCCGGTCGACGACGCCGCGGCCGAGCTGTCCGACCTCGCCGCCGGCACGCTCGAGGCCGGCCTGGCGATCGCGCGCCAGCACGTGGGGGAGGCCCACGCACTGGCGCGCCTCGCAGTGATCGCGATGGGCAAGCTCGGCGGCCACGAGCTCAACTACGTGTCCGACGTGGACGTCATCTTCGTCTACGAGCCGGCTGAGGGAACTGCCGGCGCCGACGAGCAGGCCTCGCTCCGGGCTGCCACCCAGCTGGCCAGCCAGCTGATCCGGGTCTGTTCCGACCACACCGGCGAAGGCACGATCTGGCCGGTCGACGCGGCGCTGCGCCCCGAGGGCAAGGCCGGGCCGCTGGTGCGCACGATCGCCAGCCACCGCGGCTACTACGAGCGGTGGGCCAAGACCTGGGAGTTCCAGGCGCTGCTCAAGGCGCGACCGGTCGCCGGTGACCTCGCCCTGGGCCAGGAGTACGTCGAGATGGTCGCGCCGATGGTGTGGAGCGCGGCCGAGCGCGACGGGTTCGTCCAGGACACGCAGGCGATGCGCCGCCGGGTCGTGGAACACATCCCGGCCCGGGAGGCCGACCGGCAGCTCAAGCTCGGCTCCGGCGGGCTGCGCGACGTGGAGTTCGCTGTCCAGCTGCTCCAGCTGGTGCACGGGCGCATGGACGAGCGGATCCGTCCGACCGCGACGCTGAGTGCCCTTGCCCGGCTCACGGACGGCGGCTACGTGGGGCGCGAGGACGGCGAGGCGCTCCACGAGGCCTACTCGTTCCTGCGCACGCTCGAGCACCGGATCCAGCTCTTCCAGCTGCGCCGCACGCACGTCGTACCTGCCGAGGAGGCCGCGCTGCGCCGGCTCGGCCGCAGCATGCGCCTCTACCGCGAGCCGGTCGCGGCCCTCGACCGTGCCTGGGAGCACCACCGCCTTGAAGTCCGCCGGCTGCACGAGAAGCTGTTCTACCGACCGCTGTTGGGGGCGGTCGCGAGCATCCCCGGGCAGGAGGCGCGGCTCTCGTCCGAGGCGGCCGGTGCCCGCCTGGCCGCGCTCGGCTACGCCGACCCGCAGGCCGCGCTGCGTAACCTCGAGGCGCTGACCAGCGGCGTGTCCCGCACGGCGACCATCCAGCGGGCGCTGCTGCCCGCGATGCTGCAGTGGTTCGCCGAAGGACCCGACCCCGACGCCGGCCTCTTCGGCTTCCGCCGGATCAGCGAGAACCTCGGTCGCACCCCGTGGTTCCTCAAGACGCTGCGAGACGAGGGCCAGGTCGCTGAGCGGCTGGCCCACCTGCTCTCGTCGTCCCGCTACGTCACCAGCCTGCTCGAGCGCGAGCCCCAGGGCGTGCAGATGCTCGGTGGCGACCTCGCCCCGCTGGCGGCCGAGCCGATCGTCGAGGAGATGCTCGCGGCTGCCGGCCGGCACGACGACCCGGAGAAGGCGGTGCGTGCGATCCGCGCCGTACGGCGTCGCGAGCTGTTCCGGATCGCGGCCGGCGACGCCCTGCGCACCACCGATGTCGCCGAGGTCGGGAAGGGCCTGACCCGGCTCACCGACGCGACGCTGGAGGCGACCCTCCAGGTCGCGGGCCGCGCCGTACGCGCCCAGCGCTCGCTGGACGAGGCGCCCACCCGGATCGCCGTGATCGCCATGGGTCGCTACGGCGGGTTCGAGCTGTCCTACTCCAGCGACGCGGACGTGCTGTTCGTCCACGAGCCCGTCGAGGGCGCCGACCTGCACCAGGCGACGTCGTACGCCCAGGCGGTCGCCAACGACCTACGCCGCCTGCTCGCCCTCCCGGGCGTCGACCCGCCGCTGCAGGTCGACGCCGACCTGCGGCCCGAGGGCAAGCAGGGGCCACTCGTGCGCACGCTGGAGTCCTATGCGGCCTACTACGCGAAGTGGTCGAAGGTGTGGGAGGCCCAGGCGCTGCTGCGTGCCGACGCGGTGGTGGGGGACGCCGATCTGCGCCACCGTTTCGTCGAGCTGATCGACCCGCTGCGGTTCCCGCCCGACGGGATCTCCGACGACGACGTCATCGAGGTACGCCGGATCAAGGCCCGCGTCGACAAGGAACGGCTGCCGCGAGGAGCCGACCCGCAGCTGCACCTCAAGCTGGGGCGCGGGGGACTGGCCGACATCGAGTGGACCGTCCAGCTGCTCCAGATGCGCCACGCCGGCCGGGTGCCCGAGCTGCGGACGCCACAGACGCTCGCCGCGCTCGACGCCGCCGACCGGGCCGGGTTGATCTCGTCCGAGGATGCCGCGTTGCTGGGCGAGGCCTGGCGCACCGTGAGCCAGGTGCGCAACGCCGTGACCCTGGCCCGCGGCAAGCCCGGTGACGAGCTTCCCCGCGACCCCCGGGAGCGGGCCGCCGTGGCCCAGATCCTGGGCTACCCGCCGGGTGCGACCGACGAGATGGTCAATGACTACCTGCGCCGGATGCGGCTGGCCCGCGGCGTGGTCGAGCGGGTCTTCTGGGGCTGAGTCGCCGGCGTCGGAGTTGATGGTGATTCGACCGGGTCGGGGCCCTTTGTGCGAAGATGGTGTTGAGCCAGGCCGCGATCGACTGCCCCCCAGAGGTCGCGTCCTGGCTCGCTTTCGATTTCTGCCGACGGGGCAACATGCGGCACGCGCACCCCGCTGCGTGACCCACGTGATGCAGCCCACCCCCGGGATGCGGGCTGGCAAGCGAGATGTCCGAGACGGGGTCGAGCGGTGATGCGCGTGCCCTCCCACCGTGCCCACCACCGGCTGCCGCCAAACATCGGGTCAGCGCGTAGGCTCCGGGCTTGTGTCGAGCGCAGCGGAGCGGGCCAGGCTCGCCGGTCTGGTGCTGCTCACCATCGCCACGATCGCGGTGATCGCGTTCGAGTTCACCGGGGACTCCCGTGACGCCGATGGCCCGGGCAGCGGGGTCCCGGCCACCGAGCCCACGGCGACCAGCTCCAGCGATTCGCCGCTCTCGGTGCCGTCCGACGCCGACGTGCTCTTCATCGGGGACGACTGGATGGCGGGTGCGGGCGCGTCCGCACCGAGCGGAGGCTTCGCCCACCGCGCGGCGAAGCTGCTCGGCTGGGACTACCGGATCGACGCGGTCCCCGGCTCCGGCTGGGCCCACGGCGCACCGGACGTGCCCGGCAGCATGTTTCTCGACCGGGTCATCCGGATGCCGTCCGGTGCCGAGTTCGCCCCGGACCTCGTGGTGATCTCCGCCCAGATGGTCTCGCCCGCGACGCCCGCGGAGATCCGCCGGTTGATGCGTCAGACCGTCAGCGTGCTCCTCGACCGGACGCCGGACTCGGTCGTTGCGGTGGTGCTCCCGTACGACAGCGCGCGGGCGCTGGGCTGGTGCGAGCCGCTGGAGTCCGACCGCGTGCTGTGCATCGACACCCAGGGTGAGCAGTGGCTCCCCGAGGCCGACCGGGCGTCGTACCTCGCGGCGGACGGACTGGTCCCCAACAACGCCGGTCATGAGCGGTTTGCGGAGCTCCTCGCGGCCGACCTGAGACGCGACCTGACATTCCTGTGATTTCTTGAGTTTTGCTTGAGGAAACCCTGGGCGTTCGCCGCTCTCTGCCTTGATCTGGGTCCGGCAATGTTCTGAGTACCAACAGAACAGGCCACCGGGGAAGCCCGGAACGGCCCCAGATCAAAGGAAATCCGATGCGCAAGACGGCCCTCAAGTCCAGCTCCACCAAGATCCTCGCCTCCGTCGTCCTCGTGGCCGGTGCGGCCTCGGTCGCCGGCATGGGCACGTTCGGTGCCTTCACGTCGACCACCACCGCGAGCGAGAGCGTCGCCACCGGCAAGGTCGAGATCGGCCTCACGCAGAACGCCGCGCTCGGCACCACGGTCGCCGCGAACGACCTGGTTCCCGGAGACACCGTGCAGCGCGCCGTGACCCTGACCCGCTCCAGCGAGACCGAGGCCTTCGGTTCGGTCAAGCTCACCACCTCCGGCAGCACCGCGAACCTGCTCACCTCGGACGTCTCCAACGGTCTGCAGCTGGCGATCGACCAGTGCACCGGTGGCGCCTGGACCCAGGTCGGCACCAGCAAGGCCCTCGAGTGCACGGGTGGCGGCACCGTCACCAGCGTCGTCGCTGCCAGCCCCGTGGTGCAGACCAACACCAACCTGGCCGTGGCCAAGGAGGCGCTGAACGCCGCAGGTGCCGAGTCGGAGCTGCGCATCACGCTGACGCTGCCCGAGGCGGCCGGCAACACCTTCCAGGGTCTGTCGAACGCGATCACGTTCACCTTCGACGCCACGCAGCGGGCCGCTCAGTCCAAGTGACCTTCGGTCACCGTCCGCATCGTCTCTAGCTTCACCTGATCAGGAGCAGACCATGAGCAACGCCTCCCCGGTCGTCGTCGGCCGCCACCGCGCCGTCACGACCGGGCGCGTCAGCCCGGTCCGGGTCGTCACCGGGAGCCGCAAGTCGGCCGCCCCGGTGAGCACCGGCCGCGGGCCGCTGCGCCGGGTGGGCAACGTGGTGCTGAGCATCGTGCTCACGCTCTGCATCCTGATCTTCGTTCTGTTGGCGCTCGGACCCCACGTCCTCGGGTATCGCACCTCGACCATGCTCACTGGCAGCATGGCGCCGGGGATCATGCCCGGGGACGTGGTGGTCACGGCACCACGCCCCGCCGCCGACATCCAGGTCGGCGACGTCATCAGCTACCAGATCCCGATCGAGGACCACCGCGTCGAGACCCACCGGGTCACCGAGGTCATCCACGAGAAGGACGGCTCCATCGCCATCCGCACCAAGGGCGACGCCAACGACAACGTCGACCCCTGGACCGCCGTACTCCAGGAGGACACGGTCTGGGAGATGCAGGCCGTCGTGCCCAAGCTCGGCACCGTCATCCGCGCCATGCGCAGCCCGATCGTGAGCAACGGCCTCAAGTGGGTCGCCGTCGCCGGCCTGGTCCTGCTCGGCCTCACCAGCATCTGGTCCCGCACCGACGACGAGGACCCCACCACCGAGCCCGCCACCGGGTCGAACCAGGACAAGGACGTGCCCGCGTGAGCACCTTCGACCCGCGTGACCTCGACCAGCTGGCCTTGGACATCGCGAACTGGCCCTTCATGGTCTCCTTCGCCGAGAAGTACCGCAGCCTCCTCCCCACCCGCGTGCAGCGGATCGTCACCGCCACCGACGCCGGGGACCTCGACCAGGCCATGGACGCGACCCTCAGCCTCCGGGTGGCCTCCAGCTTCGTCGGCACCCACGAGCTCGCCGAGATGGCGCGCTACGTCGAGGGCCGGCTCCGTCAGGGCGACGTCGTCGGGGCGCTGGCCCGCGTGCGACTGCTCGCCGACGCCGCCGAACGAGCCGAGCTGGCGCTCGCGGCGTACCTCGTGGAGTACACCGGCGCGAGCCTGGCCGACGCTTAGGTCTCTAGAGAGAGTCCATCCGGTAGCCGACTCCGCGCACCGTGAGGACCAGCTTGCCGGCGTCGCCGAGCTTGCGGCGCAGGTTGCCGACGTGGACCTCGACGAGATGGGTGTCGGTGGCCCAGTCGGTGCCCCACACCGACCGCAGCAGCGCCTCGCGGGTCCAGACCCGGGCGGGTGTGCGCATCAGCTCGGTCAGCAGGTCGAACTCGGTCCGGGTCAGCGACAGCTCGCTCTCGCCACTGAACGCCCGGCGCCCGTCGACGTCGACCTTGAGCGGGCCATGGTGCAGCACTTCGTTGGCGGGCCCGGCGATGGCCTCGGGGGCGGCCTTCTCGGCCGGGGTCGAGCTCCGCGGCCGGCGGAACATCGCGTTGACGCGGGCCTGCAGCTCCCGTGGGCTGAACGGCTTGGACAGGAAGTCATCGGCACCGGTCTCGAGGCCGATCAGCCGGTCGATCTCCTCGTCACGCGCCGTGATCATCACGATGTAGACGTCGCTGGTCTCGCGGATCCGCCGACAGGTCTCGATGCCGTCGATGCCGGGGAGCCCGAGATCGAGGGTGACCAGGTCGGGGTCGAAGGTGTGGACGGCCTCGACCCCGGCGAGACCGGTCTCGACCGAGCGCACGTCGAAGCCCTGGCTGGTCAAGGTGAACTCGATCAGTGACCGGATGTCCTCGTCGTCCTCCACCACCACGGCACGGCGTTCACCACCGGGAGCATCGGTCATGCACTGGACTATGCCAGACCTTGCGCCCATCTTGAGTCAGCCCCACGGCCCTCTTGAGTCGGGCCGGGGAGACTGGGGCCAGTAGCAACCCTCAACATGTCCAGGAGCCTCACGATGAACAGGTCGGACCGCGTGCGCCGCGCGGTGTCGCTGACCTTGACCGTGCTCTGCTTCCTGGTCGTCCCGCAGCTGGCGTTCGGGCAGTTCTCGTCCAGCAAGGCCCCGACCCTGAGCGTCAGCACCGTCAAGCTCGTCACACCCACGGCCGTGACCGGGACCTACGCCTGCCGTACCAACGTCTGGATCTGGAGCGAGGGAGCCGACGTGAGCGTGACCGGGTTCACCGTCGCCGGGCAACCAGCCGGCGTGTCGTACACGTACACCCTCTACCGCGGCACCACCCAGCGCGACACGGAGACAAAGACCGCGAAGCAGGCGTCGCTGAGCACCGGTTGGCAAGGCACCGACTTCACCAACACCACCTATCGCCTGACCATCGTCACCAAGCTGGGTAGCTGGACCGCTCCTGAGTACTCCAGGACGTTCACCTGCGGCTCGGGACTGCCCAAGTCCGGTGCGCTCTAGCCCACCTGTCGGCCAGGTCAATCGCGGCACGGCCGCGCTACTCGTGTGATGATGCGGCGGAACCCCTGTCGAGGTATCAGCCCGAGGAGATCTCATGAGCGATCCGAACCAGCCCAGCACCCCCGCCGGGTGGTACCCCGACGGCCAAGGCGGTCAGCGATGGTGGGACGGCACCCAGTGGACCGAGCACACCCAGCCCGCCCAGGGCGCGGCTCCCGCTGCTCCCGCTGCGCCGACGCCTCCGGCTGACCCCACGCCGGTCGACCCGATGCAGACGGTGGTCGCTCCCCGTACCCCCGCCCAGGGGTTTCCCGCCCAGGGGAGTCCCGCGCAGTCCGGTCCCGGCCAGCCGCCGTCCGGACCGCCTCCTGCCCAGCCGGGCTATCAGCAGCCGGGCCAGCCAGGCATCCCGCCGTGGCAGAGCCAGACGCCGGCCTCCGGTGGTGGCGGAGGCGGCAAGGGCAAGCTGATCGCGATCATCGCCGGCGCCGTCGCGCTGGTGGTCATCGTCGCGATCGTGCTGTTCACCTTCGTCCTCGGCGGTGGTCCCGGCGACGTGGCGAAGGACTATCTCGAGGCCGAGTCCAAGGCCGATCTCGAGCAGGTCTGCGAGCTGAGCTCCAAGGAGAGCCGCGAGAGCCTGCAGGACTTCTACGAGGTCGACGACTGCGCCGCAGTGGCGGACAAGGTCAAGGACGACGAGGACTTCGAGCAGGGCATCAAGCTGCTCGACGACGTCAACGTGGACATCGAGATCGGCGAGGTCGACGAGAAGGGCGACTCCGCGACCGTGAAGTACTCCGAGGAGATCGAGTACACCGGCGACGACGAAGAGGGCTTCACCGAGGTGTTCGGTGAAGACACGAAGTTCACCACCAAGGGCACCATCACCATGGTCAAGGAAGACGGTGACTGGAAGGTCGAGAGCGACGAGACCGAGGACTGAGTCCTCGGCTTTCACCTGAACCACCTGGCGCCGCCCGCGCGCATCGGACCGATCACCCAGCTTTTCGGACCGTGCCCGGGCGGCGCTGCCGTCACCTGGCCGGCGACCGGCCCGCGTCCGGCCCGCGTCCGGCCCGCGTCCGGCACTGCATGATGGGCAGGTGGCCCCATTGGACTCGGTAGCGCGGGAGGTCGTCGTGCACGGCCGGGTGCAGGGCGTCTTCTTCCGGGGGAGCTGCCAGCGCGAGGCCGAGCAGCGGAGCCTCGCCGGCTGGGTCAGCAACGAACCCGACGGCAGCGTGCGCGCGTGGTTCGAGGGTGCGAAGGCAGAGGTCGACGCGATGTGCGAGTGGTGTCGACACGGTCCGCCGAGCGCTCGGGTGCAGAGGGTCGACATGGTCAACCGCCAGCCGAAAGGCCTGGACAGGTTCGACGTCCGGTGAATGCGCCGCCCGCCCAGGCTTGACTTACGAAACCTGATTCGTGAATAATTAAGCGCACGAGGGGAGTACCCCGCTCGCGACGTGATCGTCATTCCGGCCGGCCCTGACCGGCCCGGTACGTCGGCCGCCCAGGCTGCCTGAGGTGGTGGGGGAGACCTCCAACGGCCCGCTGGGTGCGGGCATGCTGGAGGTACTGCAATGGATGTTCCGTTCTGGGCCTGGGCCGCGGTTCTCGCCGTGATCCTGGCGATGCTTGCCGTCGACCTGTTCGCCCACCGCACCGCTCATGTCGTCTCGGTGCGCGAGGCCGCAGTCTGGTCGGCGGTCTGGGTGTCTCTCGGCCTGGCGTTCGGCGGGGTGATCTGGTGGGCCTACGGTTCGCAGGCCGGCGGGGAGTACTACGCGGGCTACCTGATCGAGAAGTCGTTGGCCGTCGACAACGTCTTCGTGTTCGCGCTGATCTTCACCTACTTCGCCGTCCCCCGTGAGTACCAGCACCGCGTGCTCTTCTACGGCGTGCTCGGCGCGCTGGTGTTCCGGGCGATCTTCATCGCCGGAGGCGCGGTGCTGATCGAGAACTTCGCCTGGATCCTCTACCTGTTCGGCGCCTTCCTCGTCTTCACGGGCTGGAAGATGTTCACCCACCGCAACGACCAGCTCGACCCTTCCCGCAACCCGGTCCTCCGCTGGGTCCAGAAGCGGGTGCCGTCCACCGACGAGTACCACGGGCAGAGGTTCTGGGTGAGGAAGGCCGGCAGGTGGGTGGCCACCCCACTGTTCACCGTGCTGGTCCTGGTCGAGACCACCGACATCATCTTCGCGGTCGACTCGATCCCGGCGATCTTCGCCGTCACCCAGGACCCGTTCCTGGTCTTCACCAGCAACGCCTTCGCCATCTTGGGCCTGCGGGCGATGTACTTCCTGCTCGCGGACCTGATCCACCGCTTCATCTACCTGAAGGCCGGCCTGGCCGTGGTCCTGGTCTTCGTCGGCGTCAAGATGCTGCTGCTCGACGTCTACAAGGTTCCGATCTGGTTGTCGCTCGTCGTGATCGCCACCAGCATCACCACGGCCGTCGTGTGGAGCCTGCGAGCCACCCGCGACCCCGCGCCGGCGCCCCACGTCGAGGTGAGGAGCTGAGCTACCTGGCCGCGCGGCCGGCGGTCGGGTCGCGCGGCGTCAGGACCAGGGCCAGGAACGCCTCGAGCGTGACACCGGCTTCGAGGGCATGGCGGAAGTGGGCTCCGGGGACGATCTCGTAGCGGTTGCGCCGACCGACCTTCTCCTTGAGCAGGTATCCCTGCCCCACGAGGTCGTGCACGATCTGCTGCACCGCGCGTTCGGTGATCCCGACCTCGTCCGCGACGTCACGCATCCGGGCCTGCGGGTCTTGGGCGAGCGCGACCAGGACGTGGCCATGGTTGGACAGGAACGTCCACTCTCGAGTGCTCACCTGAAGCACGCTACGTGAGCCCGACTTCGTACGTTGGCGTCAGCCCTGATCCGGTGCCTGGGGCAGCTCGATACCGCACGCCTCCAGGGCTTCTTGGACCTCGGGGTCCTGCAGCGCCCCCATGCCGCCGCCCGGTCCACCGGAGCCGAAGTCGCTGGGCAGGTCGGTGGGCAGGTCAGTGGGCAGGTCAGTGGGCAGGTCAGTGGGCATGTCGGTCGGCATCTCGGTCGGCATGTCGGTGGGCATCTCGTCCTCCAGACCTGCT
>JBAZRQ010000009.1:0-14399 GCA_041662925.1 Nocardioides sp.
CAAGAAGACCGCTGCGGATCAGAGCGGGTAGCCCTGGACGAACTCGGTCAGCCGCTTGAGCTGGTCGGGGTCGGTGGACGGGATGACGCCGTGGCCGAGGTTGAAGATGTGGCCGCGGGCGGCACGGCCGGCCTCGATCACCTGGGCGGCGCGGGCGGTCATCATCTCGGTGGGGGCGAAGACCAGGGTCGGGTCGAGGTTGCCCTGGACGCTGCGGTCGCCCACCTGCGGGATGGCGGTCTCCAGCGGGGTGCGCCAGTCGACACCGACGACGTCGGCGCCGGCCTCGCCCATCAGGCCGAGCAGGTTGCTGGTGCCGACACCGAAGTGGATGCGGGGTACGTCGTAGCCCCCGACGTGCGCGAGCACCCGCGCCGAGTGGGGCATCACCAGCGCCTCGTAGTCGGCCGGGGTGAGCGCGCCGGCCCAGGAGTCGAACAGCTGGACCGCGGAGGCCCCGGCGAGGATCTGCACCTCGAGGTAGGCCGACGAGATCTGCGTGATCTTGCGCATCAGGGCGTCCCAGACCTCGGGGGCGCCGAACATCATCGCCTTGGTCTTGGCGTGCTCCTTGGAGGGCCCGCCCTCCACGAGGTAGGACGCCACGGTGAAGGGCGCCCCGGCGAAGCCGATCAGCGGGGTCGCCCCGAGCTCGGCGGCCAGGCCGCCCACCGCCTCGGTGATGAACGAGACGTCCTCGGGCGTGAGGTCGGGGATCGCGGCGACGTCCTCGAGCGTGCGGACCGGGTTGGCCACGACCGGGCCCACGCCGGCCACGATGTCGAGGTCGACCCCCACCGCCTTGAGCGGCAGGACGATGTCGGAGAAGAAGATGGCCGCGTCGACGCCGTACCGGCGCACGGGCTGCAGCGTGATCTCGACGACCAGCTCGGGGTTCATGCACGACTCGAGCATCGCGACGCCGTGGCGGACCTGGTGGTACTCGGGCAGCGAGCGGCCCGCCTGGCGCATGAACCACACCGGCGTGTGCGGCACCGGCTCCCCGCGGGCGGCCTTGAGCAGGGCGCTGTCGGCGAGTCCGGGGTGCGGGGTGCGCGCGGAAGGGGGCAGAGGCATGGGACAAGCCTCGCAGGTGCGGTCCGGCGTGTTCGCATCTGGGTTCTCGTCGCCCGGTCCTACTGTGAACACATGGTGGTCCGTCAGGAGTCGCGCACCGGCACCGGTGTCGAGACGAGCCCCCCGGAGTTCCGGGCGGCCGTGGCGACCATGCGCGCCGCCACGCTGCGCCCCGAGATCTTCTGCGAGGAGATGCCGGCACCCCAGCGGATCGCGCCCTACGCGGCCGCGCTCTCGGCCGACGTCACCATCGACGGGACCGACGTGGGCACCGGCCGGATCATCCTGCTGCACGACCCCGCGGGCAACGACGCATGGGAGGGCACCTTCCGTTGCGTGGCCTACGCCCGCGCCGAGATCGAGATCGAGATGATCACCGACCCCCTGCTCGCCGACGTCGGCTGGACCTGGCTCACCGAGGCGCTGGACTCACACGGCGCCGACTACACCGCCGCGTCCGGCACCGTCACCCGCGTGGCCACCGAGAGCTTCGGCGGCATGGCCGACGAGGAGGGCACCGCCCAGCTCGAGATCCGCGCCTCCTGGACCCCGCTCGCAGGCGTTGGGGCCGCCCTGGACGTCGCCCCTCACGTCGAGGCGTGGGGCGAGCTCCTCTGTACCGCCGTTGGACTGCCCCCCGTGCCCGACGGCGTGACGGTCATGCCCGGCCGTCGCGGCCAGCGGGGCACGAGCCGCTGATGACCCAGGACCCCGAGACCCTCGACACCCAGCCCGAGCCCGAGCCCCAGCCCGAGCCCGAGCCGCTCGCCGAACTGTTGGTGCTGCGTGACGGCCTGTCCGAGGTGGTCGAGACCGAGGCCGCGCTGCAGGAGGTCTGCGACGCGCTCGCCGCGGGCACCGGCCCGGTCGCGATCGACGCCGAGCGCGCGTCGGGCTACCGCTACTCCAACCGCGCCTACCTCCTCCAGCTGCGCCGCGAGGGCGCCGGTACGTCGCTGATCGACCCGATCGCGTTCACCTCGCTGGCACCCCTGCAGGAGGCGCTCGAGGGCACCGAGTGGATCCTCCACGCCGCCACCCAGGACCTCCCCTGCCTCAACGAGATCGGCCTCTATCCCACCTCGCTGTTCGACACCGAGCTCGCCGGCCGGCTCCTCGGCTACCCGCGGGTGGGCCTCGCGACCCTGGTCGAGACGCTGCTGGGTCGCCGGATGAAGAAGGAGCACTCCGCGGTCGACTGGTCGACCCGGCCGCTCCCCAGGGCCTGGCTCGAGTACGCCGCCCTCGACGTCGAGGTCCTCGTCGAGCTGCGCGACCTCCTGGCCGCCGAGCTGGTCGAGACCGGCAAGGCCGACTGGGCCCGCCAGGAGTTCGACTACCTGCGCACCTTCGAGCTCCCGGCCCGCGTCGACGCCTGGCGTCGTACGTCGGGCCTGCACCGCGTGCGCGGGCGACGCGCCCTCGGCGCCGTACGCGCGCTCTGGGAGCTGCGCGACTCGATCGCCGAGCAGCGCGACGTCACTCCCGGCCGGATCGTGCCCGACTCCGCGATCGTGGCCGCGGCCCAGGCGATGCCGCTCGACCGGCAGGCGCTGCTCGACACCAAGGGCTTCCACGGCCGCGGGGCCGACCGCTACGCGAGCCGGTTCGTGACGGCGCTGCGCGAGGTCGAGACGATGGACGAGGCCGACCTCCCGAGCCGGGCGCCGCGCGGCGACGGCCCGCCGCTGCCCCGGGCGTGGGCGGAGAAGGACCCCGTCGCGGCCCGCCGGTTGGTGCTGGCCCGCGAGGCCATGACCGCGCTGGCCGACGAGCGCAACCTGCCGGTCGAGAACGTCCTCACCCCCGACTTCCTGCGCCGCACGCTCTGGACCCCGCCGGCCACCCGGCGCGGCGACGAGCTGGTCGACGCCGTCGTCACCCAGCTCTCCGGCTACGGCGCCCGCGGCTGGCAGATCGCCCTGGCCGCCCCCGTGATCGTCACCGCCATCCTCCAGGCCGACGACGAGGCCGCCACCGCGCCCGAGGTCCTGCCGAGCCCGGACGACGTCATCGAGGACCTGGACGACGAGTAGCGCCCGGCTGGCTTGCCGGATCGAGTAACTCTTCGGCCGGAGATCACCTGTGTGCGACGAAGCGCTCCTGCGACGGTGTCGGGCAGGCGCCATCCCACCCGTGGATGGGTTGATGGAGGTCTGCGGTGAAGCCAGCGAGACGGCGTAGGAACGACTCCTTCCTCGAGTGGACAGGCCCGGCGGACCCGGCCGTGGACATCGGGGTCGCAGAGATCGCACTCCCCATCCGGTACTGGCGCACGGACTGCTTCATGGGGCTCTTCACGGCAGACCTCGGTGCGGTTCGTGATCTGCTGCCGACGAGTCGACTGCATCCGGTGCGGGTCAGCGCCACCAAGGCCGTCGTCGCCATCGCGGCCTTCAACTACCTCGAGACCAGTGTCGGCCCGTACGGCGAGATCGCGGTGAGTCCGATGTGCACCCTGGATCGGGCGGCCGCGCCTGTCCTCCCGCTCGCGACCGGATACCTGCGCGGCATGAGCGGCTTCGTGGCGCACCTGCCGGTGACGTCCCGGATCGCACGGGAGGCCGGACGACGAGTGTGGGGCTATCCGAAGTTCGTCGCCGACATGGACTTCGACCTGCGTCCGGAGAGCCAACGCGTCGAGATGTCCGAAGGCGGGCAGGAGATCCTGAGTCTGGAGATACGCCGTCGCGGACACGTCGCACTGGAGACCACGCCCCTGACGACGTACACCGTCCACGAGGGTCGACTGGTGCAGACCGTCATCCCCACCCGAGGTCATGTCAGCACCGCCGTCGGTCCGGCCAGCGGTGAGCTCGTCCTCGGGGATCACCCGGTCGGCCGGGAGGTGGCCGAGCTCGGGCTGGGCAGCAGACCGCTCATCGCGCGGACCTACCTGAGCCACAGCGCGATCCTGCCGGTCGGCTCCGACATCGGCACAGCGGAACGTGCCTACGCCGGCTACCGGGGTGGCAGCGCCGAGTTCGGCCGGCACACGACCCGGTACGACGAGGGCGTCGTCCGCACGGTGACCCCATGATCACCCCGCTCGGGGGCGACCTCGGTCTTCTCCTCGACACCGTTGACCAGTTCGCGGGGAAGGCCGAGCACCGACTCTTCGCGGAGGAGTCACCAGACGGCGATCTCGACGCGATCGCCGCGCTGCTGCTCGACGCGGCCGAGATCGGCTTGCTCGCCGATGTCGACGAGGACGTCGGGCATTGGGGTGTCTGGGGCGCCCACGTCGACGACGAGGGGCCTGCTCTGTCACTCGCGGTGCTCCGCAGACTGGGCCGGGTCTGTGCGGGTCTGGCCGCCGCGGTGCACGCCCAAGGGCTCGGGGTGCTCCTCCTCGGGTGCACCGGACTCGAGCACTCGCTGCCGCCCAGCACCCGTGTGGGCGCCGGGTTCTGCCCGCCGTACGGCCTCGTCCTGGACCCCCGGACGACGCAGGACCGGATCCACCTGGTCGACGACCGGCTCGACGGCACTGCCCGGTTCGTCCTGTCCGCCGGCACAGCCGATGCCGTCGCCCTTGCCGTGCATGCGCCGGGCGCGCACGGTGGTGCCGCTGAGGCCGTGGTCATCCTTCCCGCCGAGACGCCGGGCCTGCGCGTCGTCCCGGCCGGCCGCCGCGTCGGCCTGCGTGCCGTCACGATGTTCGACGTTGCGGCGGATGGGGTGCGGATCACCCAGGAGGGGCAGAGCGGCGGCAGCTCCGCTGCTGACCGGCTGCGCACCACGGTCGCCGCAGACTGGCTCGGCCAGGCGGCCATCGCCCTCGGCTGTGCCGAGCAGGCCGTGTCGGTTGCGCGCACCTACACGGAGAGCCGGGTGCAGGGCGGTGTCACGATCAGCGAACACGCGGCGATCCGGCTGTTGCTGAGCCGAGCGGAGCACGACGCGGCAGTGGTCGCCTCGATCCTGGACCGCCACATCGACACCCCGCTGGCACACCTGGACTCGAACACCCTCCTTCGCTGGGCCATCGATGCCCGGGTTGCCGTGGGTGAGCACGCCAGTCGTGCGGCCACCAACGCCCTGCAAGCCCTCGGCGGCTACGGCTACATGGACGAGTACGGACTGTCGAAGCGCCTGCGTGACCTCACCGCACTGCGCGTGCTGCACGGTGGTCCCGACCAGCTCCTGCTGGCCCGGAACGACGTGGGAGCGGCGTCATGATCACGTCCGAGCTGCGCCACTCCAGCGATCAGCTGAGCGTGGCCGGGCGCGCGCTCTACGACCTCGGCCAGGTCAGTCTCTGGGAGCGGGAGACCGCGACCCTCCCCCGCCCGCTCGCGCGGCGCCGGCGCAGGTACCGGGACTTCGCTCGACAGCACCTCGCCCCCGTGGTCGAGGCAGCAGACGTCGATCCGGCCGGCTACGACCCCGGCCCGCTGTTGACCCAGGCAGCGCGGGCGGGCCTGCAGTCGGAGATGCTGCCGCCACCCTGGGGAACGATGCCGATGGGGTCCTTGCGCTCACGGTCGCTGGTGCACGAGGTGCTCAAGGCCGAGGAGCTGAGCACCGTCTGCGCGGGCCTGGCTCTCAGCCTGCTGGCGCATGGCCTCGGGACGGTGCCGCTCGTCCTCTCCGGCGACCTCGGCTCGATGCGTAGGTGGCTGGTCCCCATCTGTCGTGAGAACAAGGCTGGCCGGCCACGGCTGGCGGCGTTCGCGATCACCGAGCCGGCGGCCGGCTCGGATGTCGAGGACTCCGAGGGAGCCGCGACCGCGCGATATCGGACCACGGCGCGACGAGTCGACGGCGGCTACGTCCTCAACGGGCAGAAGGTGTTCATCACCGGCGGCGCCCATGCCGACCTGGTCACCGTCTTCGCGACCCTCCAGCCCGACGATGGCAGTCCTGGGCGTATCGACCGCGACTGGACCTGCTTCGTCGTCGAGCGGGGTACGCCGGGATTCCGCTCGGGGAGGAGCGAGCACAAGCTCGGTCAACGCGCTGCGGATGCGACCGAGCTCTTCCTCGACGATGTCTTCGTCCCCACGGAGAACCGGGTGGGTGCCGAACGCTCCGGCTGGGCCCTGAACCGCAATGTCCTGAACTACTCACGAGTGCCGGTCGGCGCAATCGCCCTGGGCATCGCGCGGGGTGCGACGGAGGCCGCGACCGACTACTGCCGGCGTACCCATCTGGGTAACAAGCCACTGCTCGCCTATCAGGAGGTGCAGCTGACCCTGGCCGACCTGTGGCTGGAGACGATGGCCATGCGAGCGATGGTGTGGCAGGCCTCCCGGCACGTTCCGCCGACGCAGGCAGTGTCCAGTGCGGTGAAGACCTTCTGCGGCGACCGTGCCGTCTCCGTGAGCTCCAGGGCGATCGAGCTGCTCGCCGACGACGGCGCGATCGCGACCAACGGGGTGGAGAAGCGGCTCCGGGACGCCCGACTGAACCAGATCTATGAAGGCACCAACCAGCTCAACCGGCTGGCGATCATCGAGGCTCAGTGGGAGACGGACTTCGGGGCAGCGGGCTGACCGGCGGGCTGAGCGCCGGGTCGACCGGATGGGCGGGCCGGGCCTCGAGGCGTGCCAGGTAGGCGCGCGGCCCGATCCCCTTCCAGCGCCGGAACGCCTGGGAGAAGCTGGACACCTCGACGTAGCCCAGCCTTCTGGCCACCTCCGCGACGGGAAGACCGCCGGTGACCAGCAGCTCCTCGGCGAGGCGTTCACGCACCTCTTCGCGCAGGGCTCGGAACGAGGTGCCCTCCATGCCGAGGTGATGGCGCAGAGTCCGATCACTCAGGTGCAGTGTGGCCGCGACCTCGACCTCGTCGGGCGGGTCGGACAGCCGCGCAAGCAGCAGGCTGCGCACCTGGCCGGCAACCCCCGCGCGAACGTGACGACGGGTGAGGAGCTCCTCGCACTGCGCCAGCGCCAGCTTCGACGCGTGCACGTCAGCCTGCGGTAGCGGTTGGTCGAGGAAGGCGGGATCGACCAGTGCCGTGGTCTGGCTCGCATCGAAGACCGTCTCGACGTCGAAGACCGCGTGGTACGCCTCGAGCGCAGGTGGGGCGGGAAAGGCGAAGCTGAACTGACGGATGGGGAGCGCGCCGGCGAGGACCTCGCGCTGCACGGTCTGGATCGCGGCGCAGTCCCTTTCGATGACGAACCGACGCAGCCGGGCGGGGATGCCGGGTGTGTCCAGGACGAGCCGGAAGCTGCCTCCGGTCTCGTCCGCCCAGATCTCACAGAACGCGAAGGTCAGATCGAGGTAGCGCAACCCGGTCGCGATGGCGCTGCGCAGGGTCGGACTGCTGATGAGCGCGAAGCCCCAGATCCCATAGGTGGTGAAGTGGTAGCGAACGCCCGCCGCGAGCCCGAGTCCGGGCGGGTCACCGAGCGCGTCCAGCAGGTTCTCGATGATCCGCAGCTCCTGCGCGGCGCTGACCTCCCCGTTCGGGTCGTCCAGGTGCTCCCGCCGGAGACCGGTGCCGCGCAGGACCATCTCCTCGGGAACTCCGCGCTCGAAGCCGAGGTCGGCCAGCAACGACGCACTCGCCGGCGTACGCGGGAGATCCCAGTGCACCACGACGACGTCCTTCCTGACCTCGCCGTCAATCTAGCCCGACTCGCCGTCCGTCGGGCTCGGTGAGGCGAGCTCCGGGTCGAGCACGGCGCGCGACTCCTCGTCGATCTGGGTGGTCAGGGCCTCGATGTCCGGGACGGTGACGGTGAGCAGGTCGCTGAGGCTCTCTGCGACGGCCCGCTCGAGAGCGGGCCAGTCGTCGAGCAGGGGCGGGACGACCATCGAGCGGATGCTGTAGGTGAACACGCCGGCGTGGGCGGGCTGCTGGGTGGGCTGGAGGAAGTCCTCGGAGACGGCGACCGGCAGGCTGGCGGGGGCGAGGTAGCCCTCGGCGGCCACCCGGGCCACGGACTCCTGGGAGACGACGTAGACCAGGAAGTCGGCGGCCTTGGCGATGCTCGGGGCGTCGGGCGACACGCACAGCCCGGTGATGTCGCCGACCGTGGCGTCGTCGTCGAGGGTCGGCATCGGCATGACGTCGAACTCCAGCCCCTCGACGCGGCGCAGCTCGGGGGTGAGCTCACGGAAGCCGGCGACCATGCCGAGCTTGCCGCGCTTGAACCACTCCACGCCCGTCGCGTGCACCATCTGGTCGTCGGTGAGGGTGAGCGAGGCGTCGCGGAGCAGGTCGAGGGTGCGGGTGAGGGCCTCGCGCGAGTCGTCCTCCGACAGCGCGAGCGAGGTGGGGTTGTCGTCGTTGTCGAAGATCTTGCCGCCGCCGGAGTAGACGAACGGCGAGAGGCCGGCCAGCGTGGCGTCGATGTGGACGCCACGGGTCCCCCGGCGGGGGCGCGTGGCGAACTGCGCGGCCGCGGTGAACTGCTCGAAGGTCCACTCCTCGTGGAGGTCGTCCTCGGGGACGGGCAGCCCCTGCTGAGCCATCCGTTCGAAGTCGATCAGGTCGGTGTTGTAGTAGATGACCATCGGCGAGATGCCGTAGGGCATGCACTGCAGCTCGCTGTCGGCGGAGAACGCGAGCAGCGCGCCGCGCGCGTAGTCGTCGGAGAAGTCGACCCCGCGCTCGTCGAGCAGCTCGAGCAGCGGCTGGTTGGCTCCGGCCTCCTGCAGCCCGGCCAGGTCGCCGCGCGAGACGAGGTAGAGGTCGGGGACCTCGGAGGCTTCGATCCCGTCCACGCCGCGGATCGCGGCCGAGAAGGCCTCGTGGCTGGGCCAGGTGACCAGCTCGACCTCGGTCCCGTCGGCCTCGGCGTTGTAGGTCTCGACGAGGTCCTCGTAGGCCGCGACCTCCTCCTTGGCGCCCCAGACACCGAAGGTGAGCGTGGTCGGCGTGGGCGGCTTCGTCGACCCGCTCGGGCCGGGTGGCGCGGGCTGCGGCGCGGCCTCGTCACAGCCGGCGGTGGCGAGCCCGAGCACGAGGAAGGTCGCGAGGGCGCCGGCAGCCACCCGAGGGCGCCGTATCCCGCGCCGTCGATCGCCAGTCCGGCCCTGCGTCATCCGTCTCCCCGTTGCCGTCCGTTCACGAAGGCGCCACCTTACCCGCGAGTCAGCTCGGATCAGGTCATGCCGGATCAGGTCCTGGGAGGAACGGCCGGGCCGCTGTGACCACCGTCTCGAAGACCGCACGGTCCAAGACGGCGCCCTCGCGCCGTACCGCGTCGCTCTCGAGCACCAGCACCCGGTCCAGGCGGACCTCGCTCGGTCGCCCCTCGCGGTCCCAGCCGCCGCTGCCGACGTCCATCCAGTGGCGGCCCTGCTGCGCCTCGTCCTCGGCGTCCAGGTCGTGGTCCTGGCTGGAGAGCATCAGCCCGAGCCACTGCTCGCCGCCGGGAGCCTGGACGGCGTCGGTACGGCGTCCGATCAGCAGCACGGGTCGGTCCTTGCCCTGGCTCGGGTCGTCCTCGTAGGGCACCCAGCCCCACACGACCTCGCCGGGGTCGGGCTCCCCGTCGGCCTGTGGCCAGTAGCCGATCTCGTCGGTGCTCACCCTGACGACCCTAGAGCCCCGCTGGTGAAGTGGTGAGTGCGTCGGACCGGGAGCGCCTCACGGCGCATGGCCGCTCGAAGCGGCTTATTTTGGGACCCGGGGCTGCCGCGGCCCGACGCACTCGTGGCCCAGTTTAGGGGGTCACGCCAGCCCGCGGTCGAGTTCGACGTGTCCGGCGGCCTCCAGCTGCTCGGCGAGCAGCAGCATCCGCTTGACCTCGGCCTCGGTCGGGCCGGAGAGCGTGGCCCGGCCGGTGGCGACGACCCGGGCGAACGCCGCGGCCCGGAAGAGGACGTCGGCGAAGTCGCCGCCGGAGATGCCGCGCAGCACCTGGTCGACCATCGCCCGCAGCTCGTCGACCCCCGGCGGGTCGGCCACCCCGGCCACGACCCGCGCCACCTGGGCCTGGGCACGGCCGGCCTCGAACTCGCGCGCGACCGCCACCGTGTCGGCGTAGACCCACGAGCGCAGCAGGAACAGCCGCCACAGGCAGCCGGCGAGCGACTCGGCCGGCGAGCCCGACCACACCTCCGCGATGGACTCGATGCCCTCGGTGTCGGCCAGGTGCAGGAGCCGTTCGGCCACGGCGTCGTCGTCGCTCTCGCGGGCCCCGCGCACCAGCAGCGCGGCCGCGCGGTCGCCGGCCTCGGTGACCAGCGCGGGGTCCTGACCACCGACGAACTCGTCGAAGTAGGCGCTGCTGCGCTGCATCGGACGATGGTGCCGACGGTCGCTCATGGCCTCAGGCTACGACGGGGTGCTGCCCACGGAACCGAGCGCCTTGCGGATCCGCTGGTCGCTGACGGGGTAGGCGGTGCGGAGGTGCTGGGCCCACAGCGAGACCCGGAACTCCTCCAGCATCCAGCGCACCTGCCGCAGCCGCGCGCCCGGCGGCCGGTCGGCGGGCAGCGCCGCCACCTGGTGGAGGTAGGCCTCCTGGAGGTCGGTGACCCGGTCCATCAGCTGCCGGTCCTGGTTGACGGCGACGCCACCCGTCCCGAGCCGCTCGCGACGGTGCTGCAGCGCGGTCAGGTAGCGGACGTAGCAGCGCAGCTGCTCGACCCCCGCCTCCCCCACGAAGCCGCGCCCGACCAGCCGCTCGAGCTGGCCCTTCATGTCGGCGAGCGCGGGCAGCATCGGCAGGTCGGCGCGGCCGGCGAGCGCCTTGTCGGCGATCCGCCACGCGTCCAGCACCCGCACCACCTCGGCCACGACGCCCGGGAGGTCGGCCTCCTGGGCCCGGCGCGCGGCGGCCAGGAGCCCGTCGTACGCCGCCTGGGCGCGCACCGCGGGCTGCGCGTCGACGACGGCCTGGAGCACGGCGTGGCGGCAGTCCTCGAGCAGCTCCGCGACCGAGGGGTACGGCGACCCGGCGAGGCCGAGCTTGTCGGCGTTGGACAGCGTGTCGAGCACCTGCCGGTCGACCCGCGGCAGCCCGAGGGCGAGCAGCCGGGCGGTCCCGAGCCGGTGCCGGGCGTCGCGCTCGTCCTCGGAGCCGTAGACCGCGAGCCCCACCGAGGCGCCCTCGTCGACGAGCCCGGGGAAGCCCTGGACCTCGTGACCGGCGCGGACCTGGCGGAAGGACTCCTCGATGGTCCCGAACGCCCACGTGGTCTCACCGTGGCGGGCGAGCCCGCTGTCGCTGGCGACCTCGGCCAGGGCCTGGGCGAACTGCGGCCGCAGCGGCGCCTTGAGCGCCTCGAGGTCCTTGCCGCGGGCCTGCTCGCGGCCGTCGGCGCCGACGACGCGGTAGGTCGGGCGCAGGTGCTCGGGCACCTTCTCCCAGCCCCAGGCCGTGCGCGGCACCACGACCCCGGTGGTCGAGCGGAGGTGCCGCTCCAGCGCGTCGAGCAGCGACTCCTCACCGGCGGGCACGGCGGCGAGGAAGGCACGCGCGGTGTTGGGGGCGGGCACGAAGCTGACCCGCAGCTGCTTGGGCAGGCTGCGGATCAGGCTGGTCACCAGCTCCTCACGCAGACCGGGCACGTTCCACGAGAAGTCGTCGGCGCCGACCCGGTTGAGGGTCGCGACCGGGACGTCGATCGTGAGGCCGTCGTCGGCCGAGCCGGGCTCGAAGTGATAGCTGATCGGGAACGTCAGCCCCTCGCTCGACCACTGCTCGGGGTAGTCCTCCTCGCGGATCTCCTCCGCCGTCTCGTGCCGCAGCATCGCCGGGTCGAAGGTGAGGTAGTCCGGGTCCTCACGGCGCTTGTGCTTCCACCAGGTGTCGAAGTGCGCGCCGCTGACGACCTCACGGCCGACCCGGGCGTCGTAGAAGTCGAACAGGGTGTGCTCGTCGACCACGATGTCGCGCCGGCGCAGGCGGTGCTCGAGCTCCTCGACCTCCTCGAGCAGCGCCCGGTTGTGCTCGAAGAACTTCTGGTGCGTCGACCACTCGCCATAGACGAGGGCGTGGCGGATGAAGAGCTCACGGCTGTACTCCGGGTCGACCTTGCCGAAGCTCACGAGCCGGTCGGCGACCAGCGGTACGCCGTACAGCGTCACCTTCTCGTGCGCCATCACCTGGGCGCGCTTCTTGGACCAGTAGGGCTCGGAGTAGCTGCGCTTGACCAGGTCGCCCCCGAGACGCTCGGCCCACTCGGGCTCGATCGAGGCGTTCTGGCGGGCCCACAGCCGCGAGGTCTCGACGAGCTCGCCGGCCATCAGGAAGACCGGCTGCTTCTTGGCCAGCGCGCTGCCGGGGAAGATCGCGAACTTCGCCCCCCGCGCGCCGATGTACTCGCGCAGCGGGCGGCGACCGCCGCGCCGCGGGCCGGACTCCTTCTCGCGCTCCTCGAGCATCCCGATGTGGCTGAGCAGCCCCGACAGGAGCGCCTGGTGGATGCCGTCGGAGTCCATGCCCTCGTCCTTGGGCCCGTCGCTGGCTCTGCCCACCTCGATGCCCATCTCCTTGGCGACGCGGCGCAGCTGGGACTCGAAGTCCTGCCACTCGCGCACCCGCAGGTAGTTGAGGAACTCCCGCTTGCAGAGCCGGCGGAACGCGCTGCTCCCGAGCTCGGCCTGCTGCCCCTTGAGGTAGCGCCAGAGGTTGAGGAAGGTGAGGAAGTCGGAGCGCTCGTCCTTGAAGCGGGCGTGCAGCTGGTCGGCCTGCTGCTGCATCTCGACCGGCCGCTCGCGGGGGTCCTGCAGGGAGAGCGCGGCCGCGATCACGACGACGTCGCGCACGCAGCCGAGCCGCTCGGCCTCGATGATCATCCGCGCCAGGCGGGGGTCGATGGGGAGCCGGGCCAGGCGCCGGCCCAGCTTGGTGAGCTTGCCCTCCGACAGCGCGCCGAGCTCCTCGAGCAGCTGCACGCCGGCGTTGACGTTGCGCTTGTCCGGGGGCTCCACGAACGGGAAGCGCCCGACGTCGCCGAGCCCGAGCGAGGCCATCTGGAGGATGACCGAGGCCAGGTTGGTGCGCAGGATCTCGGGCTCGGTGAACGCCGGGCGGGACTCGAAGTCCTCCTCGGAGTAGAGCCGGATCGCGATGCCGGCCGCGACCCGGCCGCACCGTCCGGAGCGCTGGTTGGCCGAGGCCTGGCTGATCGCCTCGATCGGCAGCCGCTGCACCTTGGTGCGCACCGAGTAGCGCGAGATCCGCGCGACGCCGGAGTCGACGACGTACCGGATGCCCGGGACGGTCAGCGACGTCTCCGCCACGTTGGTCGAGAGCACCACCCGGCGCCCGGAGTGGGCGGAGAAGACGCGGTGCTGCTCGGCCGCGGAGAGCCGCGAGTAGAGCGGCACGATCTCCACCGTCCCCAACCTCTCGAGCTTGGCGTCGCCCAGCGCGTCGGCGGTGTCGCGGATCTCGCGCTCGCCGGGCAGGAACACCAGGATGTCGCCGGGTCCCTCCGCGCACAGCTCGCGGACGGCGTCCACGATCGCCTCGGTCTGGTCGCGGACGACCGTCTCCCCTTCCTCGTCCTCCTCGGGGCGCTCGACCAGCGGCCGGTAGCGGATCTCGACGGGGTAGGTGCGGCCCGAGACCTCGATGACCGGCGCGTCGAAGTGCTTGGCGAAGCGCTCCACGTCGATCGTCGCGCTGGTGATGATCAGCTTGAGGTCGGGGCGCTGCGGCAGCAGCCGGCGCAGGTAGCCGAGCAGGAAGTCGATGTTGAGGCTGCGCTCGTGCGCCTCGTCGATGATGATCGTGTCGTACTTGAGCAGCTTGCGGTCACGCTGCAGCTCGGCCAGCAGGATGCCGTCGGTCATCAGCTTCACGCGGCTGGAGCGCGAGGTCCGGTCGGTGAACCGCACCTGGTAGCCGACCAGGTCGCCGAGCTCGGTGCCCAGCTCCTCGGCGATCCGCTCCGCCACCGACCGCGCGGCGATCCGCCGCGGCTGGGTGTGGCCGATCAGCTTGCCGTCTCCCCCGTCGGCCCGACCCTGGCCGCGGCCCAGCTCGAGGCAGATCTTGGGCAGCTGGGTCGTCTTGCCCGACCCGGTCTCCCCGGCCAGGATCACGACCTGGTGGTCGCGGATCGCGGCGGCGATGTCGTCGCGCCGCTGGCTGACGGGCAGCTCCGCGGGGTAGACGATCTGGAGCTGGTCGGTCATGGCTGGCCCATTGTGCCTTGCGCACCCGCATCTGCTCACCGGGATTGCGCCTTGCTAGAACACGTTCTAGTTGCGAGGATCACGCGGTGACTGAGATGCAGCAGTACGACGTGGTCGTGGTCGGCTCGGGCGGCGGGGCACTGGCCGGGGCGGCGGTGGCCGCCAAGGCGGGGCTGTCGGTGCTGGTGGTCGAGAAGACCGACCTGATCGGCGGGACCTCGGCCTACTCGGGTGGCGCCTGCTGGCTCCCCGGCAGCCAGGTGCA
>JBAZRQ010000010.1:0-13941 GCA_041662925.1 Nocardioides sp.
ACGAGCACATCCACAAGGGCATGACCTCGCGCGACCTCACGGAGAACGTCGAGCAGCTCCAGGTCCGCCAGTCGCTCGAGCTGCTGCGCGACCGCTCCGTGGCCACGCTGGCCCGGCTCGCGCGCCTGGCCGCCGAGCACGAGACCACGGTGATGGCCGGCCGCAGCCACAACGTGGCCGCCCAGGCGACCACGCTGGGCAAGCGGTTCGCCACGGTCGCCGACGAGATGATGATCGCGCTGGAGCGGGTCGAGGACCTGCTGAGGCGTTACCCCCTGCGCGGCATCAAGGGCCCGATGGGCACCGCCCAGGACATGCTCGACCTGCTCGACGGCGACGACGCCAAGCTGGCCGACCTCGAGCAGCGCGTCGCCGCGCACCTCGGCTTCGAGCGGGTGCTGACGTCCGTCGGCCAGGTCTACCCGCGCTCCCTCGACCTCGACGTGGTGTCCGCGCTCGTCCAGCTCGTCTCCGGTCCCTCCAACCTCGCCACCACGATCCGGCTGATGGCCGGCAACGAGCTGGTCACCGAGGGCTTCAAGGAGGGCCAGGTCGGCTCGTCTGCGATGCCGCACAAGATGAACAGCCGCTCCGCCGAGCGGGTCAACGGCCTGTCCGTCGTGCTCCGCGGCTACCTCTCGATGGTCAGCGAGCTCGCCGGCGACCAGTGGAACGAGGGCGACGTCTCCGACTCCGTCGTACGCCGCGTGGCGCTGCCCGACGCGTTCTTCGCCGCCGACGGGTTGTTCCAGACCTTCCTCACCGTGCTCGACGAGTTCGGCGCGTTCCCGGCCGTGATCCAGCGCGAGCTGGACCGCTACCTGCCGTTCCTGGCCACCACCAAGGTGCTGATGGCCGCCGTGCGCAACGGCGTGGGCCGCGAGAGCGCGCACGAGGCGATCAAGCAGGCGGCGGTCGGCGTCGCGCTCGACATGCGCCGCGGCCAGGCGGACAACGACGTCTTCGCCCGGCTCGCCGCCGACGAGCGGCTCGGGCTCACCACCGAGCAGCTCGCCTCGCTGGTGGCCGACCCGATCACGTTCACCGGTGCCGCGGTCGCCCAGACCCAGACCGTCGTACGCCGGGTGGCCGAGGTGGCCGCCCGCTACCCGGAGGCCGCGGCCTACTCGCCCGGCGCGATCCTCTGACCAGCTCGTCGGGCTCCCCGGTCACCGTCTCCATCACGCGTCACCTCGAGGCGGGTCACGAGGCCGAGATGGTCAGCTGGCTGTCGGCCGGCATCACCCTCGCCGAACGCTTCCCGGGCTTCCTCGGCGCCGGGTGGGTGCGCCCGCACACCGACTCCGAGACCTGGCACATGCTCTACCGCTTCGCCGACCAGGACTCGCTGCTGGCGTGGGAGCAGTCGCCGCAGCGGCAGTGGTGGCGATCCTCGGCCACCGGGCTCGGGATCGTCGAGGAGCGGGTCGAGAAGCGGACGGGGATCGAGGGCTGGTTCGACGAGCCCACCACCCGCGACGTGAGCGACCTCCGCGCCGCCCCGGTGCCGCCGCCGCGGTGGAAGCAGGCGTGCGTGATCTTCCTGGTCTTCTTCCCGCTGAGCCTGCTGGTCAACTGGGGGGCCGGCGAGCTCGTGCCCGACATGTTCCTGCCGCTGCGGGTGCTGCTGGCGGTGCTCGTGATGACGCCGGTGATGACCTACGTGGCGCTGCCGTGGATGACGCGCAAGATGCAGTGGTGGCTGCACCCGAAGGCCAAGTAGCCCTCAGGCCCGGGCGTCGCCGCCCCAGTTGGCGAGCTTGGTGGCGACCGTGTGCAGGTCGGCTCGCCAGACGTCCTCGGGGCCGGGCGGCAGGATCTCGTCCCACTCCAGCGCGGTCGACCCGAGCACGCCGGTGAGCCGCGCCGTACGGGCGAAGAACCACAGGTGGAAGTGGGAGCCGCCGTCGCCCCACCGGCTCATGTGCACGCGGCCGATGTCGGGCAGGTGCTCGATGATCCGCGTCAGGCGGTTGGCGATCCGGCCGCACTCGGAGGCGAGGTCGTCGTCGAAGTCACCGAAGTCCAGGTGCTCACGGGTGTGCAGCACCAGCACCAGCGGGAGCCCGGTCGGCCGGCCCTCGTGCGTGAGCACCCAGCGCTCGTCCTCCCACAGCACCCGGGAGGGGTCGATGCCGGCGCACGCGGCGCAGGGCTTGTCGTCGGACTCGCCGTAGCGCACCGGCTCGTCGCTCGGTGGTCGCAGCGTCTTGGGGACGAGCGCGCCGTCGACGACCTCCCACGGGAAGATGTCCCAGTCGCCGACCGGCGGCATCGGGAGGTGGCCGTCGGGTCCGACGGCGGTGGTGACACGGGCGTAGACCTCTTCGGCAGACTCCGGCATGCCTCAACTGTGCCACTGCGCTCCGGGCGGCGTCGGTGCGCCCCTAGGCTGGGCGCGTGGCCGACCTGAACATCCCTGCGGCGCCGGCGATCCCCGGCGCCACCCCCCTCCACTCGGGCAAGGTGCGCGACCTCTACGTGCTCGACGCCGGTCCCTACGCCGGCGAGCTGCTGATGGTGGCCAGCGACCGGCTCTCGATCTTCGACTTCGTCCTCGACACCACGATCCCCGACAAGGGCGAGATCCTGACCCGGATGTCGCTGTGGTGGTTCAGCCAGCTCGGGGTCCCGCACCACGTCCTCTCCACCGACGTGCCCGACGTCGTCCGGGGCCGGGCCGTCGTGTGCCGGCGGCTCGAGATGTATCCGGTGGAGTGCGTCGCCCGCGGCTACCTCACCGGCTCCGGCCTGGTCGACTACCGCGCGACCGGCGAGGTCTGCGGCGTGGCGCTGCCGCCCGGGCTCGTCGACGGCAGCCGGCTGCCCGAGGCGATCTTCACCCCCGCCACCAAGGCAGCGCTGGGTGACCACGACGAGAACGTCTCGTACGACGCGGTCGTCGCCGAGGTCGGCGCCGAGGTGGCCTCGGCCCTGCGTGCGAAGACGCTCGACGTCTACGCCCGCGCCGAGGAGATCGCCCGCGAGCGAGGCATCATCCTGGCCGACACCAAGCTCGAGTTCGGGGCCGGCTCCGACGGTGCGATGGTGCTCGGTGACGAGGTGCTCACCCCCGACTCGTCGCGCTTCTGGCCGGCCGCGGAGTGGCACCCGGGCCGCACGCAGCCGTCGTACGACAAGCAGATCGTGCGCAACTGGGCGCTCTCGCCCGAGTCCGGCTGGGACCAGGCGTCCGGCGTCGCCCCGCCCCCGCTGCCGGCCGAGGTCGTGGAGCGCACCCGCAGCCGCTACGTCGAGGCCTATGAGCTGCTCACCGGCGAGACGTTCTGAGAGGGCATGGCCTGATGTACCTGCCCGTCCCGCCCGAGGTGGCCTTCGACTACCTGGTCGACCCGGCCAACCGGCCGCAGTGGCAGTCGAGCCTGAGCCGCGTCGAGGACGTGGTGGGCGAGATCGGCGTCGGGCAGCGTTGGGTCGACGTCACCACACCCGGGCTGCGGCCGGTCATGGAGACGACCGAGCTGGACCGTCCGCACCGGTGGACCGAGCGCGGCACCTGGCGCACGTTCGCGGCCGAGCTCACGCTGGAGTTCGCCCCCGCGCCAGGTGGCTGCGAGGTCGAGCCGACGATGCGGCTCAGCGCGCGGGGACCGGCCGCGCTGGTGGCCAGGGCGCTCGCCCTCGTCGCGCCGCTCGCCGTGCGGGCCGACCTGCGCCAGGCGGGCCGGATCCTGGGCGGCCGCTCTTCAGAAACTGCATAAGTTTCGGATTGGTCCGGGTCGGGCGCCCACCTAGTGTTCCTGCGTGGAGTCACTCGAACACCGTCTGGCGCGGACCACCTGGTGGGCACCCATCGGACGCTGGGCGAGCCGGGTCGTGGTCCTGGTGGCGATCGCATTCTCGGCGGTCGCGCTCGGCTCCGGGATCGAGGGCGACGAGAGCGCCAACAGCGTGGTCAACCTGCCGGCCGACGCCGAGTCGGCCCGCGCGGACGCACTCCAGGAGTCGCTCGGGACCTCGCGGTACACCCCGGTCTTCGCGGTCTTCGACCGCGGCGGGGAGAAGCTGACCGCAGAGGACCGCGAGGTCATCGCCGCCAAGGTGATCGAGCTCCAGGAGCTCGCCGCAGACGGTCAGGAGACGTTCCCGGTCTTCGCGGAGGACGGTGCCGCCGCGTTCATCGGCGTCCCGCTCGCGACCGACACCCCCGACGACGAGCTCGAGGAGCCCGTCAGCGACATCCGGGCGACCGCGTCGGCTGACCTCCCCGACGGGCTGCAGGCGCAGGCGACCGGCGGGCCGGCGTTCAGCGTCGACCTGTCCAAGGTCTTCGACGGTGCCGACGTGCGCCTCCTGGTGACCACCGCCGGGGTCGTGGCACTGCTGCTGCTGCTCACCTACCGCAGCCCGTGGCTGTGGTTGGTGCCGCTGACGGTCGTCGGTGTCGCCGACCAGGTCGCGGCCACCGCGGTGGACGTAGGGAGCCGGGTGTTCCCGTTCACCGTCGACGGGCAGTCGACCGGCATCACCTCGGTGCTCGTCTTCGGCGCCGGCACCAACTACGCGCTGCTGCTGATCGCCCGCTACCGCGAGGAGCTGCGCCGCGAGGAGGGCCGGTACGACGCGATGCGGGTGGCGTGGACCCGGGCCGCGCCCGCGATCCTGGCCAGCTCCGGGACCGTCGTACTCGCCCTGCTGTGCCTGGGCTTCGCCGACAGCCCGAGCAGCCGCAACATCGGCTACGGCGGCGCCATCGGCATCGTCGTCGCCGTCGTCTACGCGCTGGTCGTGCTGCCGGCCGCGATGACGCTGTTCGGCCGCGGGCTGTTCTGGCCGTTCGTGCCCAGGACCGGTCAGGCCGACCCCACCGTGACCGGCGTCTGGTCCAAGGTCGCCTCGGTCGTGACCGGCCGGCCCGTCCTGGTGTCGGTGGTGGGGCTGCTGGCCCTGGTGGCCCTCGCGCTGCCGCTCTCCGGGCTGAAGACCGGTCTGTCGCAGACCGAGCAGTTCCGGGCGACCCCCGAGTCGGTCACCGGTCAGCAGGTGCTGGCGGAGCACTTCCCGGCCGGCGCCTCGCAGCCGACGACGATCCTGGTGCCCGACGCCGTCGCCGAGCAGGTACGCCGCACGGTCGCCGACGTCGACGGCGTCGAGCAGGTCGACGCGGACGGCTCGGCCGAGGGCACGTCGCTGCTGACCGCCGTGCTCGCGGCGGACCCGAGCTCCGACGCGGCGTTCGAGACCGTGCAGGCGATCCGCGGCGCCGCGCAGGCGATCGAGCCGGACGTGCTCGTCGGCGGGCCGGACGCGCAGTCGTTGGACTCGCAGACCGCGACCGACCGTGACCAGACCCTGATCATCCCGCTGATCCTCGGCGTCGTGCTGCTGGTGCTGCTCGTCCTGCTGCGCTCGATCGTCGCGGCGGTGGTGCTGGTGCTGACCGTGGTTGCGACGTTCGTGGCCAGCCTCGGCGCGAGCTGGTGGGCCTTCACGCACTGGTTCGACTTCCCGGCGCTGGACCTGAGCGTGCCGCTACTGAGCTTCCTGTTCCTGGTGGCGCTGGGCGTCGACTACAACATCTTCCTGACGACCCGGGCCAAGGAGGAGGCCGCGCGGCACGACACGAAGCGGGCGATCTCGGTCGCGCTGGCGGTCACCGGCGGGGTCATCACCAGCGCCGGCATCCTGCTGGCGGCGGTCTTCGCGGTGCTCGGGGTGCTGCCGCTGATCGTGCTCACCCAGGTCGGCGTCATCGTCGGTTTCGGTGTCCTGCTCGACACGCTGCTCGTGCGCAGCGTGCTGGTCCCCGCCCTGGTCTCGCTCCTGGGGCGCCACTTCTGGTGGCCGGGTGCCCTGTCCCGCGGCGGCGTCGGCGAGGTCAGTAGGTTGGAGCACACCACGACGAATGACGGAGGACTCCGTGTCGGACACGACGTACAACCTGGCCAGCCTGCTCGAGGACAGCGCCGAGCGCTACCCCGACCGTGAGGCGATCGTCCTCGGCGGCACGCGCCTGACCTACACGCAGGTCAACGGGGTGGCCAACATGGTCGCCAACCTGCTCGTCTCCCGGGGCATCGAGCCGGGCGACAAGGTGGCGCTGAGCTGCGCCAACCTGCCCTACTTCTCGATCATCTACTTCGGCATCCTCAAGGCCGGCGCGACCGTCGTCCCCCTCAACATCCTGCTCAAGGGGCGTGAGGTCGCCTACCACCTCGGCGACGCCGACGCGAAGGCCTACTTCTGCTTCGAGGGCACCCCCGAGCTGCCGATCGGCAAGGAGGGCTACGCCGGGTTCCAGGGCGCCGAGGACTGCACCGACTTCTTCGTCATCACCGTCGACCCCGCAGCGGCCTCGCCGATCGAGGGCGCCGAGACGTTCGGCCAGGCGATCGCCGGGCAGCCCGGCACGTTCGAGACCGTGGCCACCGACGAGGACGACACGGCCGTCATCCTCTACACCTCCGGCACCACCGGGCAGCCCAAGGGCGCCGAGCTGCGCCACCGCAACATGCGCGACAACGCCCTGTCCGGTGAGGCGCTCTTCGGCGCGGACGCCTCGCGGCCCGACACCTACCTGTGCGTGCTGCCGCTGTTCCACTCCTTCGGCCAGACCGTGATCCAGAACGGCGCCTTCGCCTACGGCGGCACGGTGGTGATGCTGCCCCGCTTCGAGGCGGGCCCGGCGCTGACGACGATGCTGGCCGAGAAGGTCACCTTCTTCGCCGGCGTCCCGACCATGTACTGGGGCCTGCTCGGTGCCCTCGACCCGACCGTCGACGTCGCGGAGCTCGCGGCCAACCTGCGCGTCGCCGCGGCCGGCGGCTCGGCCCTGCCGGTCGAGGTGCACAAGGACTTCGAGAAGAAGTTCGGCGTCACCATCCTGGAGGGCTACGGCCTCTCCGAGACCTCGCCGGTCGCCAGCTTCTCGCCGTACGGCGAGCCGGTGCGGGTCGGCTCGATCGGCAAGCCGATCCCCGGCGTCGAGATGAAGCTGCTCAAGCCGGACACCTGGGACGAGATCGACGGTGGCGAGGACCCCGAGCACGCCGTGGGCGAGATCGCGATCAGGGGCCACAACATCATGAAGGGCTACTACCAGCGGCCCGAGGCGACCGAGGAGGCGATCCGGGACGGCTGGTTCCGCTCGGGTGACCTGGGTCGCCGCGACGCCGACGGCTGGTACTACATCGTCGACCGGTCCAAGGACATGATCATCCGGGGCGGCTACAACGTCTATCCCCGTGAGGTCGAGGAGGTGCTGATGACCCACCCCGACGTCTCGCTGGCCGCCGTCATCGGCGTACCCGACGAGAGCCACGGCGAGGAGATCAAGGCCGTCGTCATCCTCAACGACGGCGCCACGGTCACCGAGGCGGAGCTGCTGGCCTGGGGCAAGGAGCAGATGGCGGGCTACAAGTACCCCCGCCAGGTGCAGATCGTCAGCGCCCTCCCCATGACCGCCACCGGCAAGATCCTCAAGCGCGAGCTGTCGTGAGCCAGTCATGAGCCAGTCATGAAGGTCCTCGGCCTGGCCGTCGCCGGGCTGATGGTCCTGGTCGGGGCCCTGTGGACCTTCCAGGGTCTCGGCTACGTCGAAGGCAGCTCCATGACCGGCGAGAAGACGTGGTCGGTGATCGGCCCGATCGTCGCCGGCCTCGGCGTCGCCCTGGTGATCGCGATCCTCGGCGGCCGCAAGCACTAGCCGACCGACGATGGTTGAGGTGCGAGGAGCGCCAGCGACGAGCCTCGAAACCACCTGGTCCTGGCACGTGAGGTGGTTTCGAGGCTCGCTGCGCTCGCACCTCAACCACCGGGGGCCCTAGCCTGGGCGCATGGAGCTGCACGAGCACCTGGCCGAGCTGGTCCAGAGCGTCGGCCCCCAGGTGCTGGACGACCCCGACCGGTTCCGGGCCGCGCTCGACGACTACCTCGACGAGGGAGCGGCGAGCACCGGCGACATCAACCTGCTGGTCGACACCGTGCGGCTCGGCGCCTACGGCTGGATGGTCAACACCATCGCCAGCGGCGGCGAGGGCGCTCGGGCGGTCGAGGCCGCCGGGACGATCCTGGCCCGCGACCGCGGCAGCCGCGACGTCGACAGCGCGCGGTGGGCCTGCGCCGTGCTGGCGTTCGCCGTGGGCAAGGTCGGCGACGCCGACGTACGCCGCTACCGCACGCGCAGCCTCACGGAGCCGACTGGGCCGACCGGGCCGACCGGGCCGACCGGGCTGACGGAGCCGACCCCGCCACCGACGCCCCGGGTCGCGCCCGACGTGTCGACCGAGCCGGTGCAGCCTCCCGCTCTCGCGGAGGTGACCGTCCGGGGCGAGCCCCCTGCGGAGATCGCCGCGCCCTCCACCCCGCCCGAGCGCCAGCGGCGCAGCCTGGCGCCGGTGCTCGCCGTGCTCGTCGTCCTGGCCCTGGTGGGCGGCGGGTTCGCGGCGTGGCGAGTGCTCGGTGACGACGACGAAGGCTCACCCGGTGGCACCGCCACCGAGCGCTCGTCGGAGCCCACCGAGGGCCCGTCCCTGCCGGACGACTCCGAGTCCGTGCCGGACGACGTCGAGCCGCTGCCGTTCGAGATCGACGCCGAGCTCGTCAACCAGCCGTGCACCGGCGAGGTCATCGTCATGCTCGCCACAGCGAGCGTCCCGGCCAACTACGCCGACAAGCTCGGCAACGCGATCGAGGGCGTGCCTGGCGCCGCGGTGCTGCGGGCCTCCGACTCCTGCGACGCCTTCCAGGAGACCAACCCCGACTCGGGCGCGCCGATCTACAACGCCTACCTCGGCCCCTACGAGACCGCCGCCGACGCGTGCGAGGTGATCAGCACCCTCGACAGCCCCACCGCCTGGGTGCGCAAGCTCGCCAACCCGTCGCAGGAGCGGGAGCTGTGCTTCTGCGAGGAGACCATCGACGGGCTTCCGGTCGTCGGACCCGCCAGCGACCTCGACGCCCTCGAGACCCGCCGGCTGATCGGGCAGGTGCAGTGGGCGCTCTACCTGGACGGTCAGATCCCCAAGGAGGCGGTGTTCCGGAGCTACGGGCAGTACACGCCGGAGTTCCAGAGCGCGCTGCGCACGTTGCAGGGCGAGGTGCTGGTGGAGCAGACGGGCTCGGTCACCCGGGAGACCTGGGAACGGCTCCTCGACGAGTTCTGCGACACCGACTACTACGACGTCCAACGCTGAAAAGTAGGATGGTCCTGCCCTCGCACCCCCATTCGTGAAGCAGGAGCCCGTCGTGTCCCGAGTCGTCGTCGACGTCATGCCCAAGCCCGAGATCCTCGACCCGCAGGGCAAGGCCGTCCTCGGCGCCCTGCCGCGGCTCGGGTTCGCCGGTGTCACCGACGTCCGCCAGGGCAAGCGCTTCGAGCTCGAGTTCGCCGGCGAGGTGACCGAGGCGGTGCTCGCCGAGGTGCACGAGATGGCCGAGACCCTGCTGTCCAACCCGGTGATCGAGTACTTCACCGTCCATATCGAAGGGGCCGACCAGGGCGTGGTGCCGGCGTGAAGATCGGGGTCGTCACCTTTCCCGGCTCCCTCGACGACGTCGACGCGCAGCGCGCGGTCGGGCTCGGCGGCAACGAGGCGGTCGCGCTGTGGCACGGCGACCACGACCTGCGCGGGGTCGACGCCATCATCCTGCCCGGCGGCTTCTCCTACGGCGACTACCTGCGTTGCGGCGCGCTGTCCCGGTTCTCCCCGGTGATGACCGAGGTGATCGCGGCCGCGGAGCGGGGGATGCCGGTGCTCGGCATCTGCAACGGCTTCCAGGTCCTCTGCGAGTCGCACCTCCTGCCGGGGGCGCTGATCCGCAACGACCACCGCAAGTTCGTGTGCCGCGACCAGCGCCTGCGCATCGAGAACAACCGCACCCCGTGGACCTCCGCCTACGCCGAGGGCGCCGAGGTGACGATCGTGCTCAAGAACGGCGAGGGTGGCTTCGTCGCCGACGAGGCGACGCTCGACCGCCTCGAGGGTGAGGGGCAGGTCCTGGCCCGCTACCTCGGCGACAACCCCAACGGCTCGCTGCGCGGCATCGCCGGGGTCACCAACGCCCGCGGCAACGTGGTCGGCCTGATGCCCCACCCCGAGCACGCCGTCGAGGACCTCACCGGTCCCGGCACCGACGGTCTCGGCTTCTTCACCAGCCTGACCGAGGGACTCGTCGAGAGCGCCTTCGCGTGAGCCCCACCCGCGCGTTCCGCGTCGTCGCGACCGCCGAGGCGGTCACCTGGGCGGGCCTGCTGTCCGGCATGTTCCTCAAGTACGTCACCGAGACCACCGAGCTCGGGGTCCGGGTCTTCGGCATGCTGCACGGCGTCGTCTTCATCGGCTACTGCGTGACCACGCTCGTGGTCGCGGTCGACCGCCGCTGGACCCTCGGTCGTACGGCGCTCGGGCTGGTCTCGGCGGTCCCGCCGTTCATGACCGTCTGGTTCGACCGTCACGTCGAGCGTCGCGGTGGGCTGGCGCCCGCGTGGCGGCTGGCCTCCGACCGCCCGACCAGCGCGGTCGAGCGCCCGGTGGCGTGGCTGCTGCGCAACCCGGCCCGCGGCCTGGCCGCCGCGATGGTCGCGGTGCTGGCGCTGACCGGCGTCGCGCTGCTGGTCGGTCCGCCCGCGAGCTGACCTCAGCTCAGCGGGCGCCGGCCGCCAGCTTGGTCCAGGACTCCGTGGCGACGACGCCCGAGACCGTGACGCCGACCTTGGCCTGCCAGGTCCGCACCGCCGAGTTGGTCGCGGCGTCGAACACGCCGTTCAGCGGCACCGGCTTGCCCAGGGCGGCCGCGTTGAGCGTGCGCTGGAGCCGGCGTACGGCGGGCCCGGCGGAGCCGAACTTGATGACCTGACGGTCGCCCGCGACCAGCAGCGTCATCCAGTGCTTCACGAACCACGACGTGCCGACCTTCAGGCCGTGTGCGGACTGCCAGGCGTTCATGGCCTTGACCAGCTTGGGGTTGTAGTTGCCGCCGGTCGGACCGTCGTAGTAGCCGTGCTCCTTGAGCAGGCACTGCAGCGCCTTCACGTGCTTCGCGGACGGCGTGTACTCGCCGGAGGGTGCCTTCAGTGCGGGGTACTCCCAGAACGACACGTTCACCCCGCCGCAGTGCGTCTCGGGGTCCGCGACCGAGCCGCGCCCGAGGTCGAGGAAGTTGCGGTCGATGTTGATCCGCACGCCGCCCCACGTCTCGTCGTGGCCGCCCATGTACTGCTTGACCCGGCCGCCGGGCCGCCACCCGTCCTCGCGCATGTACGACGTGGACGTGTTGGCGATTCCGTCCCAGCGCGCGACCCAGATCATGTCGGGCAGCGTGAACCGGCCCGGCCGGTTGACCCGGGCCGAGTCGAGCGCGGCGATCCCGGAGCCGGCGCTGGAGTAGACGCCGGACACGTAGCCGAGCTCGTGCAGCTTCTGGGTCCAGCCGCTGAGGAAGGTCAGCGCGGACTCGCGGCAGTCGGTGTTGCTGGCGTCGAAGCCCTCGAGGTCGTACCAGAGCGTGCTCTTCGGCGCGATGCCGAGCGAGGTGGCGACCTGGACGGTCGTGACCGCCTCGTTCATGCCCTGCTGCTTGGCGAGCGCGTAGCGCTTGACCTTGCCCGGCTTGGGGTTGATCTTGACGTCGTCGTCGTAGCGGGGGAACCGCGGCTGGCAGGAGGCCTGGGGGCCGAGCGTGATCGGCAGCAGGCGCCAGCCGTTGCGCAGCTGCGTGGTGATCCAGGACGGCGTCAGGTTGGGCTGGTCCCGGCAGGCGCGGGAGTCGCCGGCGATGTAGATGCCGACCGACAGGAACGGCGAGGCCCTCAGCCAGGCGTTCATCGCCTTCTGGTTCGGGGCGTGGCACTGGTCGAAGCCGAACCCGGTGAAGTCGCCCGGAGTCACGACGTTGGCCACGCGCGCCCGGGTCTTGCCCTGGGTGGTGCCGTCGGAGGCGCCTCCGGGCGCGGACGTCAGGGCCAGCGCCAGGACGGCGGCGCCCAGCACGGAGGCGGTGCGGGTGAGGCGGGCAGGCAGCCGGCCGATCAGGGGGGCGGTCATCGCGGATCTCCAGGGGAAGGGGTGTCGGTCCGGCGGAAGCCACGCCACCATAACCCCACGAGTAACACCTGTAACACCGGTTCACGGCAACTACAACGCTGTAATTCAGGTCCGTACGCCTGGCGCCCGCGATCTGCCGGACGGGACCGACACAGGTGGGGGAGGATCGACGCGTGACGGACTCGCCGGCCTTCTGCACCACCTGCGGTCAACCCAGGACGCCCGGTCTGGTGTTCTGCACGAGCTGCGGGGCCCACCTCGGCGGCCCGGAGGAGACGGCGCCCGCGCCACCCGCTCCCGCCACGTGGGTGCAGCCGGCCCGTCCGCCGCGTCGCTCGCGGCGCGGGCTGGTGCTGGCGCTGAGCCTGGTGCTGCTGATCGGCCTGGTCGGCGCCGGTGTGCTGACCGTCGTACTGCTGAGCGACGACGACTCCCCGACGAGGACGACGACCACGCGCGACGAGCCCGACCCCACGCCGACACCCTCGTCGACACCGACCGCCACCGCCACGCCGACGGCGTCACCGACGAGCATGGGGACGGCCAAGGGGCCGCCGCCGCCGCTCGCGGTCGCGGCCTCCTACGTCAACCAGCCGTGCACCGGCGAGTTCATCGTGATGCTGGCGACCGAGGACGACCCGGCGGAGTACGAGTCGCACCTGGGTGAGGCGGTGGCCGGAGTCCCCGGGGCCCGCTACCTGTCCGGCGCCGACTCGTGCCAGGCCTTCGTGAAGCGGGGCCCCGCGACGGGCGAGCTGGTCTACAACGCCTACGTCGGCCCGTTCCCGACCCTGGCCCAGGCCTGCGACACCCTGAGCACCCTGACCAGCGACACCGCGTGGACGCGCCAGCTCAGCTACCCGTCGCCGGACCGGTCGCCGTGCATCTGCGAGACGGCCTCGTCGGCGCTGCCGGTCATCGGCGGTTCGGACGGCTTCACCTCGGCGTCGTCGCTCCCCGTGCGCCGGGCGATCGCGCAGGTGCAGTGGATCCTCTACGAGATGGGCATCAACCCGTCGCGTGACGCGATCTATGGCAACTACACAGCCGAGTTCGACCGCCAGGTCCGGGTCTTCCAGGTGCAGCAGGGTCTGGTCGACAGCGCCGCCGACGGTGGGCGCATCGGTGAGCAGACCTGGACCGCCCTGCGCAACGAGTACTGCGGCAACCCGGCGTACGACATGTACCGGTGACGCCGCGCCGCGTCGCCCTCGCTGCCCTCGTGGCCCTGGTCGCGGCCGGGTGCTCGGACCCGATCCGCCCCGACGCCGACCCGGCGCCGACCACCCAGCCGAGCCTGACCGCCACCCCCGGCGGCACGCCGTCCGTCGCCCCGCCCTCCGACCCGCCGGCCGGCGCGCCCCGCCCCAACGTGCTGGTGATCGAGACCGACGACATGCGCGCCGACGAGCTGCGCTGGATGCCGCGCACCAGGTCGCTGATCGCCGGGCGGGGCCTGACCTTCGCCAACTCGTTCTCGCCGGACCCGCTGTGCTGCCCCGCGCGGGCCAGCTTCCTGACCGGCCAGTACTCGCACAACCACCAGGTCCTCAGCCACGAGGAGCCCTACGGCTTCGGGGCTTTCGACGACGCCGACACCCTGGCCACGCGACTGACCGGGGAGGGCTACCGCACCGCGCTGGTCGGCAAGTACCTCAACGGCTACGGCGTGCAGCCGGCCTACGCCACCGGCGCGGACTCCGAGACCTACGTGCCGCCCGGCTGGACGCAGTGGTGGGCCGGCAACGACCGCGTCCGCCCGCTCGGCGACCCGCTGTACGGCGGCACCTACTCCTACTTCAGCCTCACCTCCAACGTGAACGGTGCGCTGCGCTCGTGGCCGGGCCGCTACTCGACCGATGTCACGGCCGAGCAGACCCGGGCGCTGGTGGCCCGGTTCGGGTCGGCGCCCCAGGAGCGGCCGTGGTTCGTGTGG
>JBAZRQ010000011.1:0-13936 GCA_041662925.1 Nocardioides sp.
GGCGTACTTGGCCATTTGAGCGGCCTCGCCGGCACCCATGTCGTCGCCGGCGTCGTAGAGGGCCGCCGCCTTCTGGTTCATCAGCCGGGCCAGCTCGATCTCGATGTGCACCTTGGCCAGCGGGTGGGCGATCGCCTGGTGGGAGCCGATGGGCCCCTTGAAGACCACCCGCTCCTTCGCGTATGCGACCGCCTTGTCGAGGGCGTAGCGCGCGAGGCCGTTGGAGAACGCCGCCGCCATGATCCGCTCGGGGTTGAGCCCCGCGAACAGCTGCACGAGGCCGCCGTCCTCGTCGCCGACGAGCGCGTCGGCGGGCAGCCGCACGTCGTCGATGAACACCTGAAACTGCAGCTCGGGACTGACGATCTCCATCGGGATCGACTTGTACTCGAAGCCCTCGGAGTCGGTCGGGACCACGAAGAGACAGGGCTTGAGCTTGCCGGTCTTGGCGTCCTCGGTGCGCGACACGACGAGCACGTTGTCGGCCTCGTCGACGCCGGAGATGTAGATCTTGCGTCCGTTGAGCACCCACTCGTCGCCGTCGCGGCGCGCGGTCGTGGTGATGTTGTGGGTGTTGGTGCCGGCGTCGGGCTCGGTGATCGCGAACGCCATCGTGCTGGTGCCGTCGGCGATGCCGGGCAGCCAGCGCTGCTTCTGCTCCTCCGTGCCGTAGCGGCTGATCACGGTGCCGCAGATCGCCGGGCTCACGACCATCATCAGCAGCGGACAGCCCTGCGCCGACAGCTCCTCGCACACGGCGGCGATGTCGCCGATGCCGCCGCCCCCGCCGCCGTACTGCTCGGGGATGTTGATGCCGAGGTAGCCGTTCTTGCCGATCTCCAGCCACAGGTCGGTGGTCTTGCCACCGCTGCGCGCCTGGGCGGCGAAGTACTCGCGGCCGTACTTGCTCGCGAGCTTCGCCACCTGCTTGCGCAGCTCCTGGCGCTCCTCAGACTCCACGAAGGGGGTGCCGTTGAACGTGCTCATGCTTCTTCTCCTGTCTCGACGACGGCGAGTACCTCGCCGGCGGCGACCTGTGTCCCGGGCTGGACGTTGACCTGGGTGACCGTGCCGGCGTGCGGCGCGCTCACGGTGTGCTGCATCTTCATGGCCTCGAGGACGAGGACCGGTTCTCCGGCCGCGACCTGCGCGCCCGGCTCGACGGCGACCCGGACCACGGTCCCGGGCATCGGCGCCAGCAGCGAGCCGCTGGCGACCTGGTCGGCCGGGTCGACGAAGCGGGGGACCCGCTCGAGGCGGACGTGACCGTCGGGGCTGTCGACGTCCACGGCCAGGCCGTCGACCGTGACGTCGTACGTCGTGCGCACGCCGTCGGCCTCCAGCACGACCCGGCTCGGACCGGACTCGGCGACGATGAAGCCGTCGACGGTGTAGCCGTCGCGGCCACCGGTCCACTCGACCGTCTGGTCTGCGAACTCGGTGCGGTGCGGCTGCGCGACGACGTTGCGCCAGCCCACCGGGATCCCCTGCTGCACGGTCCGCGCCAACCCTGCCCTCTCGGCCAGTGCGATCGCGGCCGCCACCGCGCTGACCCGCCCGAAACTCTCAGATCTCTCGCTGACCCGCCCGAAAGTTTCGGGCGGGTCAGCGAGGAAGTGGGTGGTGAAGTCGCCGGAGGCGAAGGTGGGGTCGCGCAGGATGTCGACGAGGAGGTCCCGGTTGGTGACCAGGCCGTGGATCCGGGCCCGGCGCAGGGTCGCCGCGAGCTTGCGCAGCGCCTCGTCGCGGGTCGGCGCCCAGCAGATGACCTTGGCCAGCATCGCGTCGTAGTGCGTGGAGACCTCGCTGCCGGACTCGAAGCCCGCGTCGACGCGGATGCCGTCGCCGCTCTGCGCACCTTCTGGGAGGACCTCGAAGGTCGTCAGCCGGCCGCTCTGCGGCTGGTAGTCGGCGGCCGGGTCCTCGGCATAGAGGCGGACCTCGACCGCGTGACCGTGGGGTGCCCGCACCGGGTCGACCGGGCGGCCCTCGGCCACCGCGATCTGCAGCGCGACCAGGTCGACGCCGTGGACCAGCTCGGTGACCGGGTGCTCGACCTGGAGGCGGGTGTTCATCTCCAGGAAGAAGAACCGGTCCTGCTCGGCGTCGTAGAGGAACTCGACGGTGCCGGCACCGCGGTAGTCGATGGCGGCAGCGGCCGCGTGTGCGGCCTCGTGCAGGGCCAGGCGGGTGGGCTCGAGCAGCAGCGGGGCGGGCGCCTCCTCCACCACCTTCTGGTGGCGGCGCTGGATCGAGCAGTCCCGCTCGCCGAAGATCGCGACGCCGTCTCGGTGGCCGAGCACCTGCACCTCGACGTGGCGACCGTGCTCGACGTAGGGCTCGACGAAGACGGTGCCGTCGCCGAACGCCGACTCCGCCTCGGCCCGGGCCTTCTCGACCTCGCCGGGCAGGTCCGCGAGCGCGCGCACGATGCGCATGCCGCGACCTCCGCCGCCGGCCGACGCCTTCACGATCAGCGGCAGGTCGGTCTCGGTGGCGCTCGCGACGTCGATGTTGGTGAGCACCGGGACGCCGGCGGCCTCCATCAGCAACTTGCTCTCGATCTTGGAGCCCATCTGCTCGATCGAGGCGGGCGCCGGGCCGATCCAGGTCAGGCCGGCGGCCTCGACGGCGCGCGCGAAGTCGGCGTTCTCCGACAGGAAGCCGTAGCCGGGGTGGATCGCGTCAGCGCCCGCACGCCGGGCGGCGTCCAGGATCAGGTCGGTGCGCAGGTAGGTGTCCGCCGGTGCCGACCCGGGCAGCCGTACGGCGTGGTCGGCCTCGCGCACGTAGGGCAGCGCGGCGTCCGCGTCGGAGTGCACCGCGACGGTCTCGATCCCGAGCGACCGGCAGGTGCGGAAGACCCGGCTGGCGATCTCGGTCCGGTTGGCGACGAGCAGTCGCTGGATGGTCATTGCGCTCACATCCTGAAGACGCCGAAGCGGTCGGTGCCGCTGAACGTCTTGTTGTCGATCACGGAGAGGCAGATGCCGAGGACGGTGCGGGTGTCGCGCGGGTCGATGACGCCGTCGTCGTAGAGCATCCCGGACAGGAAGTGCGGCAGGGACTGCTCCTCGATCTGGGCCTCGACGATCTCCTTGATGCCCTTGAACCCCTCGGCGTCGAACTCCTGGCCCTTGGACTCGGCGGACTGCTGGGCCACGATCTCGAGCACGCCGGCCAGCTGGGCCGGTCCCATGACCGCGGACTTGGCCGAGGGCCAGGTGAAGAGGAAGCGCGGGTCGTAGGCGCGGCCGTTCATGCCGTAGTTGCCGGCGCCGTACGACGCGGCCATGATCACCGTCAGGTGCGGGACCGTGGAGTTACTGATCGCGTTGATCATCATCGCGCCGTGCTTGATGATGCCGCCCTGCTCGTACTCCTTGCCGACCATGTAGCCGGTGGTGTTGTGCAGGAAGAGCAGGGGCGTGTCGGTCTGGTTGGCGAGCTGCACGAACTGCGTCGCCTTCTGCGCCTCCTCGCTGAACAGCACGCCCTGTGCGTTGGCGAGGATGCCGATCGGGCGGCCGTGCAGCCGGGCCCAGCCGGTGACCAGCGAGGGGCCGTAGAGCGGCTTGAACTCGTCGAAGACCTGCTCGTTGGTCACGCTGACGCCGTCGCAGATCCGGGCGATGACCTCGCGCGGGTCGAACGGCTCCTTGAGGTCGCTCGGGATCAGGTCGAGCAGCTCGTCGGGGTCGGCGTCGGGCTCTGCGAACGACGTGGGGGCGGCGGTCGCCTTGCGCCAGTTGAGGCGGGCGACGATCCGGCGCCCGATCCGGATCGCGTCGAGCTCGTCCTCGGCGAGGTAGTCGGCCAGGCCGGAGGTGCGCGCGTGCATCTCGGCCCCGCCGAGCGACTCGTCGTCGGACTCCTCGCCGGTGGCCATCTTGACCAAGGGCGGGCCGCCGAGGAACACCTTGGCCTGCTCGCGGACCATGACCGTGTAGTCGCTCATGCCCGGCACATAAGCACCGCCGGCGGTGGAGTTGCCGAAGACCAGCGCGATGGTGGGTTCCTTGCGGGCGCTGGCGCGGGTGATGTCGCGGAACAGCTTGCCGCCGGGAATGAAGATCTCCTTCTGCGTCGGCAGGTCGGCGCCGCCCGACTCGACCAGCGAGATCGACGGCAGGCCGTTCTCCTCGGCGATCTGGGAGGCGCGGAAGATCTTCTTCACCGTCCACGGGTTGGAGGCGCCGCCCTTCACCGACGGGTCGTTGGCGGTGATCATGCACTCGACGCCCTCGACCACCCCGATGCCGGTGACGACGCTCGCGCCGACGGTGAAGTCGGAGCCCCACCCGGCCAGCGGGCTGAGCTCGAGGAACGCCGAGCCCTCGTCGACGAGCAGCTCGATCCGCTCGCGCGGCATCAGCTTCCCGCGACCGTGGTGGCGCGCGACCGACTTCTCCCCGCCGCCGGCGACCGCCTTGGCATGCTCGGCGTCCAGCTCGGCGAGCTTCGAGAGCATCGCCTCGCGGTTGGTCATCCGGTGTAGCCCAACAGCTTGGCGGCCAGGTCGGTGAGCACCTCGGTGGCACCGCCGCCGATCGGCAGCAGCCGGGCGTCGCGGTAGTGCCGCTCGACCTCGGTGCCGTGCATGTAGCCGGTGCCGCCGTGCAGCTGCACCGCCTGGTCGCAGACGTACGTCGCGGCGTCGCACGCGGTCTGCTTGGCCAGGCAGGCCTCGGCGATCACGCTCTCGCCAGCGACGTGCTGCGCGGCGACCGCGTGCGTGTAGGCGCGGGCGACCTCGACCTGCCGGTGCATCTCGACCAGCTTGTGGCGCACGACCTGGCGCTTGATGAGCGGCTGCCCGAACGTGTCGCGCTCCTGGCAGTAGGCCTTGGTGAGCGCGAGCGAGCGAGCGGCGATGCCGTAGCCGTGGACCGCGAGCGCCATCCGCTCGACGACGAACTGCTCGGCGATGTACCAGAAGCCGGCGTCCTGCTCGCCGACCAGGTTGCCGACCGGCACCCGCACGTCGGTGAACGACAGCTCGGCGGTGTCGGAGCAGTGCCAGCCCATCTTGGCCAGCGACCGGTCGACGGCGAAGCCCGGCGTGTCCTTGTCGATCACGAGCAGGCTGACGCCGCCCGCGCCCGGGCCGCCGGTGCGGACCGCGGTGGTCACGAAGTCGGCGCGGACGCCGCTGGTGATGAACGTCTTGGCGCCGTTGACGACGAAGAAGTCGCCGTCGCGCGTGGCGGTCGTGCGCAGGTTGCCCACGTCGGAGCCGCCCCCGGGCTCGGTGATCGCGAGCGCGCCGATCAGCTCGCCGGCCAGCGTCGGGCGCACGTAGCGGTCGACCAGGTCGGGCGACCCGTGCGTCGCGATGTGCGGCAGCGCGATGCCGTTGGTGAACAGTCCGGCCATCAGCCCGCTGGACGCGCCGGCGGCGAACATCGCCTCCTGCAGTGCGATCGTGTCGAGCAGGTCGCCGCCCTCGCCGCCCACCGACTCGGGGAACGAGATGCCGAGCAGCCCCTGCTTCGCCGCGGCCAGGTGCAGCGCGCGCGGGATCGACTGCGCGTCCTCCCACTCCTGGAGGTGCGGTGCGACCTCACGACGGACGAACTCGGTGGCGACCTCGCGCAGCGCCGCACGGTGCCCAGACTGCTCCGACTGCTCGGTCTGGTGGGTCTGATGGGTCATGGTCATGAAAGGAGGTCCTCCTGGATGTTGACGATGCGCGAGCGCACCCACTCCCCCAGGCCCTTGGCCTGGGGGTCGAACCGGGTCGAGGCCGCGACGCCTTCGCCGAGCAGACCGCGGATCAGTACGTTGACGGCGCCGAGGTGGGGCAGCACGTAGACCTCGACGTCGAGGTCACGCGCCTCCGGCACCAGCTCGCGCACCTTGCGGGGGCTCATGAACTTGGCCAGCCACGCGACCCGGGCGTCGTACTTGTCGGCATCGTCAGGGCCGTCGTGCGCCACCCACAGCCCGAGGTTGGCGTCGCCGCCCTTGTCACCCGAGCGGGCGTGGACGAACGTGCCCAGCGCCATCCGGCGGGTGAGCGAGTCGGCGGGGGCAGGGAACGGCGAGGCGCGCCGGCCCTCGACCTCGTCCGCCCCGACGAGTGGGGTGAACTCGACCGGGTCGGGCATGACCTCGCGCGAGCCGTCGGCGTGCACGACGGTGTGGGTCACGGCCGACCGGTCGACGTACTCCGGACGGTAGACGCCGTACGGCGTCGGCGGCCCGGGCGGCCTGGTCATCGTGAAGCCGGGGTAGGACGCCAGGGCGAGCTCGACGGCGGGGCCGGTGAACGCCTTGGCCACCGGGCCGGGCTCGGTGTCCATCACCGTGCACCGCAGCAGGCACGACGCGCCCTCCTCGGTGTCGGCGTCGGCGGCCGGCAGCGCGGTGCGCGTCCAGCTGACGGTCGACGCGGTCAGCGACGGCGCGAGCTGCTCGCGCAGCCAGTCGGCCTTGGCGTCGATGTCGAGGCCGGTGAGCACGAACTCCATGGAGTTGCGGAAGCCGCCGAGCGTGTTGACGCAGACCTTGAGCCGCTCGGGCGGGGCCTCGCCGCGCACACCGGAGACGCGGACCCGGTCGGGGCCCGACTGTTCGAGCCGGATGGTGTCGAGGTCGACCACCACGTCGGGGTTGAGGTAGCGGGTCGTCTGGATCTCGTAGACCAGCTGCGCGGTGACCGTGTCGACGGTGACCGCGCCGCCGGTGCCGTCGTGCTTGGTGACGACGCAGGACCCGTCGGCGGCGATCTCGGCGAGCGGGAACCCCAAGGGCCGGCCGGTGTGCGGGAGGGTGCGGAAGCCGGAGAAGTTGCCGCCGGTGGCCTGCGTGCCGCACTCGAGCACGTGGCCCGCGACGACGGCGCCGGCGAGCTCGTCGTACGACGTGGGCGTCCAGCCGAAGTGCGCGACCGCCGGCCCCACGACGAGCGAGGCGTCGGTGACCCGGCCGGTGACGACGATGTCGGCCCCCTGGGTGAGCGCCGCCGCGATCCCGAAGCCGCCGAGGTAGGCGTTGGCCGTCAGCGCACCGTCGAACCCCAGGGAGCGCAGGTCGTCGCCCTCGACGTGGGCGATCGCGGGGTCGAGGCCGAGACCGCGCGCGACCTCGCGCAGCCGCTCGGCGAGGCCCGCGGGGTTGAGGCCGCCGGCGTTGCTGACGATCTTGACGCCCCGCTCGAGTGCGAGCCCGAGGCTGTCCTCGACCTGGCGGACGAAGGTGCGTGCGTAGCCGAGCGAGCTGTCCTTCATCGTGTCCTTGCCGAGGATCAGCATGGTCAGCTCGGCGAGGTAGTCGCCGGTGAGGACGTCGATCGGGCCACCCTCGAGCATCTCGCGCATCGCCGAGAGGCGGTCGCCGTAGAAGCCAGAGCAGTTGCCGATGCGCAGCGGTTCACTCATCGGGGTGCCCTGCCTTCTCCGGGAGGTCCTGCGAAGCACTGGGCGATCGCCAGCCACTGCTCGGCCTCGGCGCCGACGGCGACCAGGTCCGTGTCGTCGCGGTGGACGCGCTGGGTGACGAGCAGGCAGAAGTCGCGGGCCGACCCGGTCACCCGCTGGACGGCGTCGTCGGGACCCCAGGTCCAGAGCTCACCGGACGGCGCGGTCAGCTCGACCCTGGGCTCGTCGGCCGGCACCGGCAGCTGGTGGGTCGCGAAGGAGAAACCGCGGGTACGCACTCCGAGGTGGGCGACGTGCTTGATCCGGTCGGTCACCTCTGGCGCGACGCCGAGCGCCTCGTAGACGTCGAGGGCGTGGGCCCAGGTCTCCATGAAGCGTGCGGTCACCATCGAGGTCGGCGACATCGGCGGGCCGAACCAGGGCATCTTCTCGCCGGCCGGGAACCCGCGCAGGGCCTCGGCGAGCGCCGTCCGGGCGGCGCCCCAGCGGGCCAGCAGGGCCTGCGGCTGGAGCCGGGCCACCTCGAGGGCCGCGGCGTCGACGAAGCCGGTCGGGTCGGCGATGGCGGCCAGCACGAGCTCGTCCCAGGCCGCCTTGCCCTCCGGGCCGGTGACCGAGTGCGCGGCCAGGGTGGCCGTCTCGTCGGTCCACAGCAGGTGGGCGACCTGGGTGGCGACGGTCCAGCCGGCGGCCGGGGTGGGCGTCGCCCAGCCCCCGTCAGTGGAGTCGTCGAGCCCGGCCACGGCGTTCCACAGCTGGTCGCCCTCGGCCGACAGGTCGGCGAGGAGGTCTTCGAGGAGCTGGTTCATGAGCCGTCCTTAAGAGCGGAGTCGAGGGTCAGGGCCCACTGGTCGAGGATCCGGGCACGCCGGCGCGTGTCGTCGGTGATGGTGTTGGCCAGGCCGAGCCCGCGCACCAGGTCCAGGGTCGCCTGCACGAGCTCGCGCACCCCGGGCTGCGACTCGTCGGCGCCGAGGAGCTCGACGGTGAGCCGGTGGACCTCGCGGCCCACCCGCTGCTCCAGGGGCGCCACCGCCGACATCAGGGTCTCGTCGGTGCGCGCGGCCACCCACAGCTCCAGGGCGGCGGTGAACACCGGCGAGGTGAAGTGGTCGCCGAGCATCTGCAGCACGGCGCGAGTACGACGGTCTCCGCGCGGCAGCCGCTCGGCGGCGGCCGCGAGCTCGGCACCGCGGACGTGCGTGAGGTGCTCGACGGCGGCGACGACCAGGTCGTTCTTGGTCGGGAAGTGGTGCAGCTGGGCGCCGCGGCTCACGCCGGCGCGCTCCGAGACCAGCGTGGTGGAGGTCCCGCTGAAGCCGCGCTCGACGAGGCACTCGACGGTGGCCTCGAGCAGCCGGGCGCGCATGAGACGGGTGCGCTCCTCCTGGGGCACCCGGGCGCTCGCCTGACTTGTCACAGGGTGAGCATGGCCCGCCACCAACAAACAGTCAAGCCTGACTTTTTATTGGTGGCGGGCCCGGAGCTAGCCGACGGTCACGGCGAGGTGTCCACCTTGACCATCGTCACGTCGGTCGCCCCGGCGTACTCGACGAAGCCGAGGTAGCTGCTGTCGGCGTCCAGACCGGCCCACGAGACGCTGAAGGTGGCCGGGGTGTTCTGGACCACCGGCACCGGGTCGGGCGCCGCCGTGAACGCGCCATCACCGGTGGCCCCCACGTTGTAGGTCTCCAGCGTGAAGTCCATCGGGCTGCCCCCGGCTCCTGGTGCGTAGCCGAAGACGTCCACGATGTAGGTGCCGGCCGGGAGACCGAACTCGGCGATCGACTCGTCCGCCGCACCCGTCGCGGACTGTCCCGCCAGGGCGAACGCCGTCGCCGGGTCACAGGTGTCGGACGCCAGCAGGTAGAGGTCCAGGTCGGCCGAGTCGTCGGCGGAGTCGAGGTCGACCCGCGTCAGCTCGGTGCCCTCCGGCACCGTCAGGCAGGACAGGTGGTCGGCGTTGGCCGCCACCGTGTCCGTGGTGACGTCGCCCTTGGCCAGGCCGGTCGCCGACACGTCGAGCTGGCCCGTGAAGCCCGGGGTCACCGTGATGTCGGTCGAGCCCGTGACGCCACTGCCCGTGACCTCCGCCGGCGCCTGGACCGCGAGCGGCTGGATGGCGACGGGGATCCGGACCCGGGTGGGCCCGGTCAGCGTGATGAACCCGCTGCTCCAGGTGCCCAGCGGAGCCGTGGTCCGGGTGATGGTGAACCCCACGTCGACCACGTCGTTGACCCGCGAGGACGTGACGTTGGGACGGCTCGGCTGCACCGAGAAGCCCGGCAGGTCGGCGCTGATCTTCCAGGTGCCCTTCATGGAGGCACGGAAGGAGCGCGGGAACGTGACCGGACCGGTCATCGACCCATCGGCGATGGACGGCACGTTGAGGCTCTTGGCGTCCAGCGCCGGCACGCCGGTGTTGTAGCCGAGGTCGGCCAGCCAGCCGCGCCACTGGGTGGCATCGGAGGTCACGAAGAGACCCGGGTCGAAGAACTTCTTCGCCTTGACCTGCCCGGCGCCCTGGGCGAACGCGTCGCGCGACAGCCCGCCGTTCTCCTTGCGGACCGAGGTGGCGGTGGTCATCATCGCCGACTTGATCTGCATCGGCGTCCAGCCGGGACGCTCTCCCTGCAGGAACGCAGCGAGACCGGCGATGTGCGGCGACGACATGGAGGTACCGGAGTAGAGGTCGTACTTGAGACCCCGGTTGGAGGGCGGCGCCACCGCGGCCAGGACGTCGACGCCGGGGGCGATGATGTCGGGCTTGAGCAGGTCACCGCCGGCGACCAGCACCGGGCCACGCGACGAGAAGCCGCCCACCTGGGGGGTCTGGGTCAGCGTGTTGGTCAGGTTGCCGATCTTGAACGCCGCCTTGGCGGCCGCGCCCTGCGCGTCGAGGTAGGCCTCGACGACCGCACCCGCGGTGTCGGTGATGTGGATCGTGGGCACCGCCTGGATGTCGGCGTTGAGGCTGTTGGGCGAGGGGTTGGCCATGATCAGTGCCGCACCACCGGCCCGCTTGACCTCGGCACCCTTGGCGATCCGGTCGTAGACACCGCGCAGGCAGTAGACGATCTTGCCCGCGACCTTGGCGGGGTCGAGGGTGTCCGGGCCGCACAGCGCCGCGTCGTCGGCGTCACCCCCGGCGACGACGGCGGCGAAGCCGTCGACGACCTGCCGCGTCGAGATGGGCGTCTGGGCGCTCGAGGCGCCGAGCAGCTTCTTCCCGTTGCCCAGCACGATGGTGTTCTCGAACTTCGTGGTGTGGGTGCCGGCCGCGACGGTGGTCAGCCACGGCGACGGGTGGTCGAGGGTGGTCGCGTCGGGTCCGCTGTTGCCGGCGGAGGCGGCGATGAAGATGCCGGCCTCGGCCATGCCCTCGAAGGCGAGCTCGAGGACGCTCAGGTTGGGCTGAGGCCCGCCGCCGATGGAGAAGTTGACGACGTCGACGCCGTCGATGACGGCCTGGTCGATGGCGGCCAGCATGTCCGCGTCGTAGCAGCCGGTCAGGTCAGGGTCGCTGGACTCCCAGCAGACCTTGTAGATGGCGAGCTTGGCGGCCGGCGCCATGCCCGAGATGGTGCCGAACTTCAGCCCGGCGGTCTCGACGCCCTTGGTGATGCTGCCGGCGGCGGTGCCGGCCGTGTGGCTGCCGTGGCCGGCGCCGTCTCGCGGCGAGATGAACTCGTGCTCCGAGAGCAGGTTCTCAGGTACGGCGTCCAGGAACGCGTCGCCGAACGCGCGGGCGCTGATGACCTTGGTGTTGCAGTCGCTGAGCTCGAAGGACTCGCCGGTCTCGCACGCGCCGTTGAAGACGGTGCCGTCGAGCTTCTCCATGCGGGTGACGCCGCCCTTGAGGGTGATGTCCCACTTGGTCTTCGGCGTCGAGGTGAGCGGTGAGCCGCGGAACGACTTGTTCTCGGGCCAGATGCCGGTGTCGAGGACGCCGACCACCACGCCGTCGCCGGCGCTGGCGCGCCCGCCCTTGCTCGTCCAGGCGCCGTTCTTGCCGGTCAGGCCCAGGAAGTCGGGGGTGTTCCACGTCGTGATCTTGCTGATGCCGGCCTTCTGGACGGTCAGCACGCGACGGTCGGTGGCCAGGTCGAGCGCCTGGGCGGCGGTGAGGTCGGCGGCGAAGCCGTTGCTCGCCACGGTGAAGCTCGACTGCACCTTGGCGCCGACGGACCCGGCCAGTCGCTCGTGGGTCGTGCGCAGGTGCTCGGAGTAGCGGCGTACGGCGTCCGAGCTGCCGCGGAAGGTCCCGTCCGGGGCCTTGGTGTCGGCGAACTTGCGCGCGCCGTCGTACCCCGTGGCGCTCGCCTCGCGCATCAGCACGATGTAGCGGCCGTCGGTGAAGCGCTCGAAACCACCGCGAGCGGCGCTGGCCGCGTCGGGGGCCGCGGAGGCGGCCGGGGCCCCTGCGGCGCCCTGGGCGCCGGAGAGCGGGATGGCGGCGAGGAGGCCGGCGGTGAGCGCACCCACCGAGGCGACGGCGAGCCGTGCCTTGGCAGACCCGCGTGGACGGAGGACTGACATGGGGGACCTCAATCTGTTCGTGCCGTGCCATGGGCCCCGACGGCCGGTTGAGGACACGTGCTGGGCACAGCCTCATTACACGGACCCCTCACGTCAAGGGATGGCCGTCACAACTGCGAGACTCGGCACATGACGACGATCCTCATCACCGGCGCCTCCTCCGGTCTCGGGGCCGAGATGGCCCGCCAGTTCGCCGCCCGTGGCAACGACCTCGCCCTGTGCGCCCGGCGGGCCGACCGGCTCGACGAGCTGAAGGCCGAGATCCTGGCCGCGCACCCCGGGCGCCGGGTCGAGACCCGGGTCCTCGACGTCACCGACGACGACGCGGTGTTCACCGTCTTCCGTGGCTTCGCCGCGGACTTCGGCACCATCGACCGGGTCATCGTCAACGCCGGGCTCGGCAAGGGCGCGCCGCTGGGCACCGGCCGTTACGACGCCAACAAGGAGACGGCGATGACCAACTTCGTCGCCGCGCTGGCGCAGACCGAGGCAGCGATGGAGATCTTCCGGGCGCAGGAGGCCGGCCACCTGGTGATGGTCTCGTCGATGTCGGCGATGCGCGGGATGCCCAAGTCGTTGACGACGTACGCCGCCACCAAGGTCGGCGTCGCCTTCCTCGCCGAGGGGCTGCGCCACGAGCTGCACGGCAAGCCGCTCGGCGAGACCGTGAAGATCACCGTGCTCTACCCCGGCTACATCGCCTCGGAGATGAACGAGAAGGCCGCCGACAAGGCGATGTTCATGACCTCGACCGAGAAGGGCGTGCGGTCCATGGTGTCCGCGATCGAGAAGCAGGTCGCCGACGCGTGCGTCCCGCCGTTGCCCTGGGCGCCGCTCTCGGTGTTCATGAAGCACGCGCCGTTGTCGGTGTTCAAGCGTCTGATGTGACCCTGTCGTCGTCGGGGCCGGCGTCGAACGCCTCCTCGGTGGCGATGCGCAGGTCCAGGTAGGCGAGCTGGTGGCTGAGGCCGCGGTGCTCGGCGCTGCGCCAGGCGGCCACCACCGTGACCACGAGGTACGACGGCAGCAGTGCGGCGGCGTACCACCCGCCGAGCAGCGCCAGCCCGAACAGCGGGCCGACCCCGGTGGCCAGCTTGACCGCCCGGGACAGCAGGACCAGGCGCGGCCGCCGGGCGACGGCGCGCACCGAGACCACGTGCTCGCCGACGGTCCGCCCGACCGCCAGGACACTGACGGCCTCCACGAGGAACGGCACACCGAACTGCAGCAGGGTCTGCACGTCGCGGTCGACGGCGGCGTCGGTCCAGTAGCACCAGCCCCGGTAGGCCAGCGCGACCAGCGCGCCGCTGACCACCACGAAGAGCACGTCGCTGACCATCCCGACCAGCCGCCGCCCGAAGGTGATCCGGGTCGGCAGCGGCTCGGCGCGCTCGCGTCGCCGTACGAACACCGCGGACAGCAGGGAGCCGCCGACCGCGCCGAGGGTGTTGACCATTAGGTCGTCGACGTCGAAGAGGCGGTAGGCGCAGTCGTAGATGTTCCACACGCCGGTCAGCTGGGTGGTCTCGATCACCAGCGACGTCGCGAGCCCCGCGAGCGTCGCCACCACGACGCCGCGCCCGAGGATCCGGCGCACGTAGTAGCCGAGCGGCACGAACAGCAGCACGTTGAGCGCGACCTGCAGGAACGCCGGGTCGCGCAGCAGGGTCGCCGGCGCCGCTGGGTCGATCGCGCCCAGCGAGCCGAGCGGGTCGAGCTGTCTGCCCAAGCAGTCGTAGTCACCCGCCGGTGGCAGCGGCAGCAGCGTGTAGGTCCACAGCGCCAGCCCGTAGACGGCACCGCTGAGCAGGATCGCGAGGTCCCTCGGCTCGAGCCTGCCGTCGAGGCGGTACTGGTAGGCCGCCACCGGGGCCAGCAGCACGATCGCTACCAGGGTGCCGAGCCCCACGGCGAGGAGCGCGTTCGTCGCCTGGTCGGACACGGCGCGAACCTATCCGGTCACCGGTAGGTCAGCGTCTCCCCGACGAGGTGCGGGTGCTCGTTGAAGGTCAGCA
>JBAZRQ010000012.1:0-13449 GCA_041662925.1 Nocardioides sp.
AGTCACTCCATCGGTCAACGAGAGACCTTGCCGGCCTTGAGGCAGCCGGTGCACACGTTGAGGCGCTTGGGAGTGCCGTTGATGGTGGCGCGCACGCGCTGGATGTTCGGGTCGAAGCGGCGCTTCGTGATCTTGCGCGACCACGGCCGGTTGTTGCCGAAGCCAGGCTTCTTGGCGCAGATGTCACAGACGGCAGCCACGGTGTTTGACTCCTGATATCGAGGTGAGGAATGGAGGGCCCGACGGGCGGGCAACCGCACAAGAGTATCCGACGTGGGCGCCAGCCGAAAATCGTGCGGGCCACTACTGTGTGGGCTTCTGTACCGATCCCACCCGGCTGGCCCCGACGAGCCCCGACGACCCCTAGGCAGGCGATGGAAGAGACACCGCGCAGCGGCACCATCGAGCTCGCGGTCGTGCTCCGCTTCGTCGACATCGCCACCGACGCGCTCGCCGACGCGCGCGAGGAGATCGACGCGCTCAACGTCTATCCCGTGCCCGACGGCGACACCGGCACCAACATGTACCTCACCGTCTCGGCCGCCCGCGACGCGATCCGCGAGGTCGTGGACGGCCGCCCGGACGCCGACCGCGACCAGGCACTGGCGGTCTTCAGCCGGGGCGCCCTGCTCGGCGCCCGCGGCAACTCCGGGGTGATCCTCAGCGAGATGCTCGGCGCGATCGCCCGGCGGATCGTGGTGGCGCCGCCGGAGGAGCGCAACGCCCACACGATGGCCGACGCGCTGCACCGGGCCACCGAGGCCAGCTACGCCGCGGTCGGGCGGCCCGTCGAGGGCACGATGCTCACCGTGGCCCGGGCGGCGTCGCAGGCGGCGGTCGCCCTCGCCCAGGACCCCGCCGCACGCGCCCGCGACGTGTTCACCAGCGCTGCCCGCGCGGCGCGCGAGGCGCTGGCCCGTACGCCGGAGCAGCTCCAGGTGCTCAAGGACGCCGGGGTCGTGGACGCCGGGGGCCGCGGGCTGAGCGTGATCCTCGACGCCGCCGAGACCGTGCTGACCGGCCGCCGGCCGATCCCGGTGACCGCTCCGATCGGTCGGCACACCATCCCGATCCCGCACACCGGTGGCTCAGTCACGGAGGGCGACCTGACGCCGGACGGACCGGCGTACGAGGTGATGTACCTCCTCGACGCGACCGACGACGCGATCCCGGTGCTGCGCCGCACCCTCGACGGCCTCGGCGACTCCCTGGTGGTCGTGGGCGGCGAGGGGCTGTGGAACGTCCACGTCCATGTCGACGACGTCGGGGCCGCCATCGAGGCCGGCATCGAGGCGGGCCGGCCCCACCGCGTGCAGGTCACGCACTTCGCCGAGCAGGTCGCGGCAGTGCGCCAACACGAGCGCGACCAGCGTGACGGCCGCCGGATCGTCGCCGTCGCGGCCGGCCCGGGGCTGAGTGCGCTCTTCGCCGAGGCGGGCGCCGTCGTCGTCGAGGGAGGGCCCGGACGGCGCCCCTCGACCGGGCAGATCCTCGAGGCGATCACGGGCTGTGGTGCACACGAGGTCGTGGTCCTGCCCAACGATCCTGACTCCGTGCGCGTCGCCCAGATCGCCGGACGGATGGTCGAGAACGACCCGGCCCTCGGCGGGCACGTGCGGGTCGCGGTCATCCCCACCCAGGCACAGGTCCAGGGCCTGGCGGCGCTCGCCGTCCACGAGCCCGGCCGCACCTTCGACCAGGACGTCATGGAGATGACCGCCACGGCCCGCCACGCCCGCCACGGAGCGGTCACGATCGCCGCCCGGCAGGCGATGACGATGGCCGGGCCGTGCGAGCCCGGTGACGTGCTCGGGGTGATCGCCGGCGACTTCGCCGTGGTCGGCTCCGACCTCGCCGAGGTGGCGTACGGCGTGCTGGCGCGGCTGCTGGCCGGCGGCGGCGAGCTGGTCACGCTGGTCTCCGGCGAGGACAGCTTCGGCCTGGCCGAGCTGGCGGCCGCGTGGGTGGACGAGCACCACCCGCATGTCGACGTCGTGGTGTACGACGGTGGGCAGGAGCGCTACCCGTTGCTCCTGTCCGTCGAGTGACCCGGAAGGCGCCCGTGATCAGCCCCGACAGCCCCGTCGCCGCCGTCTTCGGCGACGCCAGGAACAAGCGCGACAAGATCGTCAAGAACCTCCGCATCGAGACGGTGGGCGACCTACTGCGCCACTTCCCGCGCCGCTACATCAAGACCGGCGAGCTCACCCGGGTGTCGGACCTCGAGGTCGGGCAGATGCTGACCGTGATCGGGGAGATCGCGGACAGCAAGACCATCACCTACACCGACCGTCGCAGCGGCAAGGTCGCCTACCGGCTCGAGACGGTCCTGCTCACCGGAGGCCCACGCCTGCGGATGACGTTCTTCGCGAAGAACGACCACATCTCCAAGTGGCAGGCGCGCCGGCTCCCGGTCGGTCGGAAGGGCCTGTTCATCGGGCAGGCGGGGCAGTTCAAGGACCAGTGGCAGCTCACCAACCCGACGATGGTGCTGTTCGGCGGCCCCGGCGACGACGAAGAGATGATCCGGCCCGACCAGCTCCGGGGCCTCTACCCGCTCTACCCCCTCACCAAGGGCGTCGACCACTGGGACTTCCAGCGCGCCATCGCCTTCGCCCGGAGCGTGGTCGAGCCGCCGCTGGAGCTGTTGCCCGACGACGTCCGGGACGAGTACGCCGTGATCGACGCGGACACCGCGCTCAACTGGATCCACGGTCCCGACGACTTCGAGCAGGTCGAGAAGGCCCGGCGCCGCTACCGCTTCGAGGAGGCGTTGGTCACCCAGCTCGTGCTCGGCCGGCGGCGTCGCGCGGTGCGCGCGCTCGGCGCCCACGAGCGCACGGGCGGCGACGGAGCGCTGCTCGCGGCGTTCGACGCGCGGCTGCCGTTCACGCTCACCGAGGGCCAGCGCGAGGTCGGTGCGCAGATCGACGCGGACCTCGCCCAGCCGCACCCGATGAACCGCCTCCTGCAGGGCGAGGTCGGCTCCGGCAAGACCCTCGTCGCCCTGCGCGCGATGCTGCGCACCGTCGACTCGGGTGGCCAGGCCGCGCTGATCGCGCCGACCGAGGTCCTCGCCCAGCAGCACTACCGCTCGATCACCGCCCTGCTCGGCGATCTCGCACACGGCGGGATGCTCGGCGGTCCCGCGGAGGGTACGGCGGTCGAGCTGTTGACCGGCTCCATGACCAAGTCGCAGCGCACGGCGCCCATGTCGCGCCTGGTCAGCGGCGAGTCCGGCATCGTGATCGGCACCCACGCGCTGCTCGAGGACAAGGTCATGTTCGCCGACCTGGGCCTCGTCGTGATCGACGAGCAGCACCGCTTCGGGGTCGAGCAGCGTGCCGCGCTGACGAGCAAGTCGGTCATGCCCCCACACGTGCTGGTGATGACCGCCACGCCGATCCCGCGCACGGTCGCGATGACCGTGTTCGGCGACCTGGAGACCTCGGTGCTGACCGAGCTCCCGGCCGGGCGGGCGCCGATCCAGACCAACGTCGTCAACACGCAGGAGCACCCCGCCTGGATCGAGCGTGTGTGGGAGCGGGTCCGCGAGGAGGTCGCCAAGGGACACCAGGCCTACGTCGTGTGTGCCCGGATCGAGGGCGACGAGCCCGAGGAGGGCGAGACCGACCAGCTCGAGCTCGACGAGGACGGCCTGCCGATCCCGCCGCAGCCGAGCCGCCCGCCGCTCGCGGCCGTCGAGGAGATCGTCGTGGAGCTCCGGCTGGGGGCCCTCAACGGCCTGCGCGTCGACCGTCTCCACGGCCGGATGACCCCCGACGAGAAGGACGCCACCATGCGCGCGTTCGCCGCCGGCGACATCGACGTGCTGGTGTCCACCACCGTCATCGAGGTCGGCGTCGACGTGCCCAACGCGACCACGATGGTGCTCCTCGACGCCGACCGTTTCGGCGTCTCCCAGCTCCACCAGCTCCGGGGCCGGATCGGCCGAGGCGGCCACCCCGGGCTCTGCCTGCTGGTGACCGACCTGTCGCCGACCCTGCAGCCCACGGCCGCCGAGCGCCTCACCGCCGTCGCCTCCACCACCGACGGCTTCGAGCTCAGCCGGGTCGACCTCGAGCTGCGCCGCGAAGGCGACGTCCTCGGCCGGTCCCAGGCCGGCGGCCGCTCCGGCCTGCAGAACCTCCGCGTGCTGCGCGACGAGAAGACCATCGTCGAGGCGCGCGCCGCCGCCGAGTCGCTGCTCGACCGCGACCCCGACCTGCTCGACTCACCGGCGCTCGCCGTCGAGGTCGCCGACCTGGAGCTGAGCCAGCAGGGCCAGTTCATCGAGAAGTCCTGAGGGGAGCCGGTCATGACCAGGGTCATCGCAGGGCGGGCCAAGGGCCGCCGTCTGGCTACGCCGAAGGGGGACGCCACTCGCCCCACCAGCGACCGGGTCCGTGAGGCGCTCTTCTCGGCCGTCGAGTCGTGGTGCGGTTCGCTCAAGGGGCTGCGCTTCCTCGACCTCTACGCCGGGTCCGGGGCGGTCGGGCTCGAGGCGTGGTCCCGTGGGGCCGGCGTGGTCACCCTCGTCGAGCAGGACCGACGTACCGCCGCCCTGGTCGCCGACAACGCTCGCACGCTCGGCTTCCTCCGCGCCGACGTCCGGGTGACCTCGGTCGCGGCCACCCTGCAGCGCTCGCCGACCACGCCGTACGACGTGGTGTTCAGCGACCCGCCCTACCCGCTGTCCGACGAGCGTGTCGCCTCCGACCTCGAAGCCCTGGCCGCGCAGCGGTGGCTGGTGCCGGGGGCGCTGGTGATCGTCGAGCGCTCCGTCCGCAGCCCCGAGCCGGCCTGGCCGCACGGCATCACGGACACCCGGTCGAAGCGCTACGGCGAGACCGTCCTTTGGTACGGTCACGCAGCCCTTGACGGGACTCACGACTGAGACCAGAGGAGTACGCCGTGCGCAGAGCTGTCTGCCCCGGGTCGTTCGACCCGGTGACCAACGGTCACATCGACATCGTGCAGCGGGCATCGGTGCTCTTCGACGAGGTGGTCGTCGCGGTGGGCGTCAACAAGTCGAAGAACCGGTTGTTCTCCGCCGAGGAGCGGATCGCCATGCTCGAGCGGGCGTGCCAGCCGTTTCCCAACGTGCGGGTCGACGGCTTCACCGGACTGCTGACGACGTTCTGCGAGGCCAACGACATCCATGCCATCGTCAAGGGACTGCGCGCCGTCAGCGACTTCGACTACGAGCTGCAGATGGCGCAGATGAACGCCTCGCTCGCCGACGTCGAGACGGTGTTCGTGCCGACCAGCCCGGAGTACTCCTTCCTGGCCTCCAGCCTGGTCAAGGAGGTCGCGGCGTTCGGGGGAGACGTCTCCGGCCTGATCCCCGACTTCGTCAACGCCGCGCTCACCGAGCGGCTGGCCCAACGGGCCGCGGACGCCTGACAGGCGGCTCCGGGGGGGCGCGTTTTGCCCAGGCTGTGACCGGACGGATACGATCCTTCAGATCTGTTGTGCCCGGAACCGGAAGTGGAACACTGAGCAACCTGGACCCGAGAGCGCCGCTCGTGCTCGACACTCGCGAGCTCGGCCGCCGCCCGGGGTCCCAGCGCGAGGTGTCACGGACGGTCCCGGCTCCAGCAGATCTGGGCATCGAAGTCCTTCGTGTCCCCGAAGGTGCGCCGGTCGAACTCGACATGCGCATCGAGGCGGTCATGGAGGGTGTCCTGGTCACGGGCGAGGCGCGAGTCTCGCTCGAGGGTGAGTGCGTACGGTGTCTGGAGCCGATCGACGACGAGGTCGACGTGGGGTTCCAGGAGCTGTTCCTCTACGACGACCAAGGCAACCTCGGGGGAGACCCCGAGGACGACGGTGTCAGCATGCTCGAGGACGACCTGCTCGACCTCGAGCCCCTGTTGCGTGACGCGGTGGTGCTCGCACTACCGTTCCAGCCCTTGTGTGAGGACGACTGTCCCGGGTTGTGCACCGAGTGTGGTGCGCGGCTCAAGGACGACCCAGACCACACGCACGAGGCTGCGATCGACCCGCGCTGGGCAGGGCTGACTGTGCTCCAGCACGACGAAGAGTGAATACTGACTTGTTCAGAGCCTGACCGGGCTTCCGGTCGACGTATGAGGAGAAAACTGTGGCTGTCCCGAAGCGGAAGATGTCGCGCAGCAACACGCGCCACCGTCGCTCGCAGTGGAAGGCCGTCGCGCCGACCCTGGTGACCTGTGCAAACCCGGCGTGCGGCGAGAAGCACCTGCCGCACCGCGCCTGCGGCGCCTGCGGCCAGTACGGCGCCAAGGCCGACCGTCGCCAGGTCCTCTGAGGCTCGCGTCAGTCCGCTGAGCAACTACGGCGAGCTGCGTGAGGCGCTCGGTGATCCAGAGCTGGATCCCGAGCTCCTCGAGCGCGCCCTCACGCACCGGTCCTACGCCTACGAGAACGGTGGCCTGCCCACCAACGAGCGCCTGGAGTTCCTGGGCGACTCGGTCCTCGGGGTCGTGGTCACCGAGACGCTCTATGTCACTCACCCCGACCTCTCCGAGGGCCGGCTCGCCAAGCTGCGAGCCGCGGTCGTCAACGCCCGCGCCCTGGCCGAGGTCGGGCGCGCGATCGGGCTGGGCGACTACGTCAAGCTCGGCCGTGGCGAGGAGTCGACGGGCGGGCGCAGCAAGGTCTCGATCCTCTCCGACACCGTCGAGGCGGTGATCGGGGCGGTGCACCTGAGCGGTGGTGGTATCGCCACTTCCGCCGAGGTCGTCCACCTGCTCTTCGACCCGCTGATCGAGGCCGCGTCCGCCATGGGCGCCGGGCTCGACTGGAAGACCTCCCTGCAGGAGCTCGCCGCCGAGCGCGCCCTCGGCGTACCGGAGTACCTCATCGAGGACGACGGCCCCGACCACATGAAGACCTTCACCGCCCGGGTCCGGGTCGGTGACGAGGTCTACGGCGAAGGTGTCGGCCGCTCCAAGAAGGAGGCGGAGCAGGCCTGCGCCGAGACCGCCTACGGCGAGATCACGCGCGCAGTGAACGCAGTCAACACCGCCATCGGCGCCTCCGACACCGACTGACGGGGGCTGACGTGCCGGAGCTGCCCGAGGTCGAGGTGGTCCGAGCCGGGCTCGAACGACATGTCCTCGGCGCGACGATCATCCGGGTCGACGTGCTCCACCCGCGCCCGGTCCGCCGCGACCCGCGCGGACCGACCGGCTTCGCCGAGGCGCTGACCGGGCGCCGGCTCGTGGCCGCCCGCCGCCGCGGCAAGTACCTCTGGCTCCCGCTCGACAACGGCGACGCGCTGCTCGGCCACCTCGGGATGAGCGGGCAGCTGCTGGTCCAGCCGGCCGACGCGCCCCCGGAGCGTCACCTGCGGGTGCGGTTCGCGCTGAGCGGCTCCGCCGAGGGCAGAGACCTGCGCTTCGTCGACCAGCGGATGTTCGGCGGCCTCTCGGTCTCGACCGGGGGCGCCGAGCTTCCGGCCGAGATCACCCACATCGCCCGCGACCCGCTCGACCCGGAGTTCGACGACGACCTCTTCGTACGTCGGTCCCGTCGCCGCAGCGCCGGGGTCAAGCGGCTGCTGCTCGACCAGGGGCTGATCTCCGGGGTGGGCAACATCTACGCGGACGAGGCGCTGTGGCGCGCCCGGATCCACGGCGACCGCCCCGGCGACCGCCTCACCGGTCCGCAGCTGCGCGGGCTCCTCGAGCACGCCCGGGTGGTGATGTCCGAGGCGCTCGGGCAGGGCGGCACGTCCTTCGACGCGCTCTACGTCAACGTCAACGGCGAGTCGGGCTACTTCGACCGCTCCCTGCACGCCTACGGGCGCGAGCACGAGCCGTGCGACCGGTGCGGCACGCCCATCCGCCGGATCGCGTTCATGAACCGCTCGTCGTACTTCTGCCCGAGGTGCCAGCCGGTGCCCCGGACCCGCCGTACGGTCACTCCCGCGGTGCCCCTCGCGGATTGACCGAACGGCGCCTTGGTGGGACTCTTGAAGACGGTCCTCACAGGGCCGTCCACCTCTCGAACCGGAAGGGCTCAATTCATGGCCAAGGCGCTGATCGGCTACTTGAACAGCGACCTGCGAGACCCCCGCCTGGCGGCCGACAACAGTCGGCTTCGCGCACGCGTGGGTGAGCTCGAGGACCTCGTCCTCCGGCTCACGGAAGAGAACGACCGGCTCGTCGCGTCCCGCGCGGCCGCGCTGATCGAACTCGAGACCGCCAACCTGCAGGAGATGCAGCCCGCCTGAGCCTCCGGGCCCTCGCGTGACTGCCCCAAGCGTCGTTCGTTGAGACGACGTGCGCACCACACTCGCCGCCCTCGCGGCTGCCCTCGTCGTCGGCTCGACCCTGGCCGCCGCGCCGGCATCGGCTGACGACCCACGCGACCGCAACCGCGAGCAGTCCCTGCGCGAGGGGCGCACCAGCTCGGTCGTCGAGAGCGGCAACATCGCCCACCTCGGCGCCCACCCGACCCAGACCGGCATCTCCGGCTGCTTCCTGAAGACCGCACCGGTGTTCGTGACCAGCGGCGTCGACTCGCTGCGCGTCTGGAACGTCTCCGACCCCGCCCGTCCGCGCGTGGTCGGCACCCTGCTCAACGTCCTGTTCGAGAACGAGGCGATGACCTGCGGCGAGCGGCGCACGTCGCAGGGCACCAAGCGGTTCGTGCTGGTCGGTGTCGACCTGGTGCAGGCCGCGCCCGACGACATCCAGCACGTCAACGCCGGCGGCAACGAGCTGATCGTCGTCGACGTGACCAAGCCGTCGGCGCCCAGGATCGTCTCGCGAGCACCGGCCACCACGAGCACCCACACGGTGGCCTGCATCGACGACACCAACTGCCGCTACGCCTACTCCGCGGGCGGTCGCGACGACTTCTCCGTCTTCGACCTGCGCAACCTGCGCAAGCCGGTCGAGGTCGACGCCAAGCCGAAGCGAGCGGGGGTGCAGCCCTTCGCCTCCCCGACCGGCGGGCACAAGTGGAACTTCGACGCCGCCGGCATCGGCACCCACACCGGCTACGCCGGCGCCTCGATGTGGGACACCGACCGGCCCGCCCGGCCGCGCCTGATCACCACCACGGGCGATGCCGGCGCGGGCGAGAGCGCAGCCCACCCCGGCTGGAACGACTTCATCCTGCACAACTCCTTCCACCCCAACGCCGCGAAGTTCCGGCCGATGAGCAAGCCCTCGCTCGCCAACGGCAACATCCTGCTGGTGACCGAGGAGGACTACGAGCAGACCGACTGCGCCCTCGCGGGGTCCTTCCAGACCTGGTGGATCAAGCGGCTCGACGGCACCCGATCGGCGATCGTGCCGCTCGACAAGGTGGAGCTGGCCGACCTGGGGTCATACCCGGTGCCGGTCGGTGGCTTCTGCTCGTCGCACTGGTTCGACTACCGGCCCGGTGGCCTGGTCGCGGTCGGCTTCTACGGCGGTGGCACCCAGATCCTCGACGTGCGCAACCCCCAGGACATCAAGCCCTTCGCCCACTCGGTGTGGGGCGTCTCCGAGGTCTGGGACGCGATGTGGGTGCCGGTCTACGAGCACGGCCGGCAGACCGGGGCGCGCACCAACGTCGTCTACTCGATCGACCTGGTCCGTGGGCTCGACGTCTACGCCGTCGACGTCCCCGGCGACGGCCGCGGCGCCGTCCCGCCCGCCTCGCGCGCCGACACCCGCTCGATGGGGCAGCGGGTGGCCGGCGGCGCCGTACCGCTGGGGCTCGTCGGGGGAGCGATGCTCACCGCGTTCGCCGTACGACGCAGGCGCGCAATAACCAGGTGAGCACCGGGCGGGTCACGCCGTAGCCTCTGCAACTTGTGAGCCGCCTCGTTGAGACCGTCGTCCCGGCACGGCTCGGCACCAACTTCCGCTGGCTCCTGGCCTCGTCGTGGATCAGCAACGTCGGCGACGGCATCGCGCTCGCCGCCGGCCCGCTGCTGGTCGCCTCGCAGACCGACCAGGAGTTCCTGGTCGCGCTGGCAGCGCTGCTGCAATGGGCGCCGCCGCTGCTGTTCGGCCTGTACGCCGGCGCGCTCACGGACCGCCTTGACCGGCGCCTGCTGGTCGCGACTGTCGACCTGGTGCGCTGCGGCGTGCTCGTGCTGCTCACGGTCGCGGTGGCGACCGACACCGTCACGATCGGGCTCGTGCTCGGCGCGATGTTCGCGATCGGGACGGCGGAGATGTTCGCCGACAACGCCTCGAGCACGCTGCTGCCGATGGTCGTGCACCGCGACGACCTGGCGATCGCCAACTCCCGCCTGCAGACCGGCTTCATCACCGTCAACCAGCTGGCCGGGCCGCCGATCGGCGCTGCCCTCTTCGCGGCCGGGATGGCTTGGCCGTTCGCGGCCCAGGCCGTGATGGTGCTGCTCGGGGCGGTGCTGGTCACCCGGCTCACCCTGCCGCCGCACCGGCGCGACCCCGCGACCGCGACCGCGGTCCGCGCGGACATCGTCGAGGGGTTCCGGTGGGTGCTGCACCACCCCGCCGTACGCACCCTGGTGCTGACGATCTTCATCTTCAACATCACCTTCGGGGCCGCCTGGTCGGTGCTGGTCCTCTACGCCACGCAGCGACTGGGGCTCGGCGCCGTCGGGTTCGGGCTGCTGACCACGGTCTCGGCCTGCGGCGGGCTGCTGGCGACCCTGGCGTACGGCTGGATCACCCGACACGTCAGCCTGGGCGACCTGATGCGGATCGGGCTGGTGTTCGAGACGCTCACCCACCTCGTGCTCGCCGTCACCACGGTGCCGTGGGTGGCGATGGTGGTCTTCTTCGGGTTCGGCGCCCACGCGTTCGTCTGGGGCACCACCTCGATCACCGTGCGCCAACGCGCCGTACCCACCGAGCTCCAGGGGCGGGTCGGGTCGGTCAACCTCGTGGGGGTGTTCGGCGGGCTCGTCCTGGGCTCGGGCATCGGCGGCGTGCTCGCTCAGCACTACGGCGTCACCGCGCCGTTCTGGTTCGCCTTCGTCGGGTCGGCGGTCTTCGTCGTCCTCATCTGGCGTCAGCTCACCCACATCGCCCACGCCGACGCGGCGCCGGGCCCGGGCTGAGCGCCGGCGGGGAGCCCCTGCGCCGGCGGCCAGCGCACGACCCACCCGGGGTTCCGCGGAACCAGGCGGTGCGGAAGGTAGGGTGAGGCGCGCTGAGCTTCCCCCGCGGCGGGCGCCCCCGCACCCGCGCTTCAGTGCCGAGTCGTCGACCACTGATGGAGCATCGCGTTGTACCTGAAGAGCCTGACCCTGAAGGGGTTCAAGTCCTTCGCCTCCTCGACCACGCTCCAGTTGGAGCCGGGCATCACGTGCATCGTCGGCCCCAACGGCTCCGGCAAGTCCAACGTGGTCGACGCGCTGGCCTGGGTGATGGGTGAGCAGGGCGTCAAGTCGCTGCGCGGCGGCAAGATGGAGGACGTCATCTTCGCCGGCACCTCCGGCCGCCCTCCGCTGGGCCGCGCCGAGGTGCTGCTGACCATCGACAACTCCGACGGCGCGCTGCCGATCGAGTACGCCGAGGTGACCATCGGCCGCACGATGTTCCGCAGCGGCGGCTCCGAGTACGCCATCAACGGCACCTCGTGCCGGCTGCTCGACGTCCAGGAGCTGCTCTCCGACTCCGGCATCGGCCGCGAGATGCACGTGATCGTCGGGCAGGGCCAGCTCGACACGATCCTGCACGCGACTCCCGAGGACCGCCGCGGCTTCATCGAGGAGGCCGCGGGCGTCCTCAAGCACCGCAAGCGCAAGGAGAAGGCGCTCCGCAAGCTCGACTCCACCGACGGCAACCTCACCCGGCTCAACGACCTGCTCAGCGAGATCCGCCGCCAGCTCAAGCCGCTGGGGCGCCAGGCGGAGGTGGCCCGCCGTGCCGCCGGGGTCCAGGCCGACGCCCGTGACGCCCGGGCCCGGTTGATGGCCGACGACCTGGTCACCGCCCGCACCGCCCTGCAGCAGGAGATGGCCGACGAGACCATCCTGGTGGAGCGCCGCGAGCAGGTGGAGGCCGAGCTCGCCAAGGGCCGCGGGGCCGAAGGCGCCCTGGAGGCCGCGCTGCGCGAGGACCTGCCCGCGCTGCAGCGCGCCCAGGACGTCCAGTACTCCCTCAACGGCCTGCGCGAGCGGCTGCGCGGCACGCAGTCGCTCGCCGCCGAGCGCATCCGCAACGCCGCGAGCGTCGCCGACTCCGAGCTCGAGCACGGTCGCGACCCCGACGAGCTCGAGGCCGAGGCCGAGCGCGTGCGGTTGAAGGAGCAGCAGATCGCCGCCGAGGTCGAGACCTCCCGCACCGCCCTCGAGCAGGCCGTCGGCGCCCGTCGTACGGCGGAGGAGGCGGCCGCCGAGGAGGAACGACGCGTCGCCGGGCTGATCCGCGCCGCGGCCGACCGCCGCGAGGGACTGGCCCGGCTCCACGGCCAGGTCAACGCCCTCAAGTCGCGCGCCGCCGCGGCCGACGACGAGATCGGCCGGCTCCAGCTGGCCCGCGAGGAGGCCGTGGCCCGCGCCGAGCGTGCCCAGCGCGACTTCACCTCGCTCGAGACCAAGGTCGCCGGGCTCGACGCCGGCGAGGAGGGGCTCGACGCCGAGCACGAGGCGGCGACCGCCGCCCTCGGCGACATCGAGGACCGTCTCGCCAAGACCCGCGAGGAGGCGCAGCAGGCCGACCGCGACCGCTCCACGCTCGCGGCCCGCAAGGACGCCCTCGAGATGGGCCTCAACCGCAAGGACGGCGCCGGGGCGCTGCTCGCGGCCACCGACACCGTCTCCGGGCTGATGGGCTCCGTCGCCGCCCTGCTGAGCGTGCGCAGTGGCTACGAGACCGCGGTCGCCAGCGCGCTCGGCTCCGCGGCCGACGCCGTGGCGGTCACCGACGCCGGTGCGGCAGTCGCCGCGATCGGACACCTCAAGAACGCCGACCTCGGCCGGGCCGGGATGCTCCTGGGCGGGCTCGCCGACACCGACGACCGGCCGTGGCCCGGCCTGCCCGGCCACGCGTCGTACGCCGTCGACGTGGTCGAGTGCCCCGACACCCTGCGGCCGGCCCTGTCGCGGCTGCTGTTCAAGGTCGCCGTGGTCGACGGCCTCGACGCCGCCCGGGCCCTGGTCGCCGACCTGCCCGACGTGACCGCGGTGACCCGCGACGGCGACGTGCTCGGCGCCCACTTCGCGGCCGGCGGCTCCTCCAGCCAGCCCAGCCTGATCGAGATCCAGGCCGCGGTCGACGAGGCCGCGACCCAGCTCGGCGAGGCCATCGCCTCCTCCGAGCGGCTCACCTTCGACCTCTCCCGGCTCGAGGCCGAGCGGCTCGAGGCCCAGAAGCGCGCCGACGTCGCGCTCGCCAAGCTGCACGAGTCCGACGCCACGCTGGCGGCCGTGGCCGAGGAGCTCGGCCAGTACGGCACCCAGGCCCGCTCCGCCCGCGGCGAGGCCGACCGGCTCGGCCAGGCGATCGAGAAGGCGCAGATCGGAAA
>JBAZRQ010000013.1:0-12552 GCA_041662925.1 Nocardioides sp.
GTAGGCGTCGAGGGCCTGTTCGAGCTGCTCGATCGCGGGCAGGTCGAGGTGGTTGGTGGGCTCGTCGAGGACGAGCACGTTGACCGCGCGTGCCTGCAGCAGCGCCATCGCGGCGCGGGTGCGCTCGCCGGGGGAGAGGCGGCTCACCAGGCTGCCGACCTGGTCGGACTTGAGGCCGAACTTCGCCATCAGGGTCCGGGCGTCGGCGGGCGAGAGGTCGGGTACGGCGGCCTCGAACGCGTCGCCGAGCACCGCGTCCTCGGCGAGCACACCGCGGGCCTGGTCGATCTCGCCGACGGCGAGCGACGCCCCGCGCGACGCGCGCCCCTCGTCGGGCTGGTCGTGGCCGAGCAGCAGCCGGAGCAGGGTGGTCTTGCCGGCGCCGTTGGGGCCGGTGATCCCGATCCGCTCGCCGGCGTTGACCTGCAGCGAGACCGGGCCGAGCACGAAGCCGCCGCGACGGACCGTGGCCTCGTCGAGGGTGGCGACGACGGTGCTCGACCGCGGTGCGGCGGCGATGTCGAAGCGCAGCTCCCACTCCTTGCGCGGCTCCTCGACCTCCTCCAGCCGGGCGATCCGCGACTCCATCTGCCGCACCTTCTGGGCCTGCTTCTCCGACGACTCGGTCTGGGCGCGGCGGCGCATCTTGTCGTTGTCGGGGCTCTTCTTCATCGCGTTGCGGACGCCCTGCGAGCTCCACTCCCGTTGGGTGCGGGCGCGCGAGACCAGGTCGGACCTGGTGTCGGCGAACTGCTCGTAGGCCTCGCGCGCGTGACGTCGTACGACGGCCCGTTCCTCGAGGTAGGCGTCGTAGCCGCCGTCGTAGACCCGCACCTGCCGCTGCGCCAGGTCGAGGTCGACGATGCGGGTGACGCAGCGGGCCAGGAACTCGCGGTCGTGCGAGACCAGCACGATGCCGTTGCGCATCCCGGTCACCAGGGACTCGAGCCGCTCCAGCCCGTCGAGGTCGAGGTCGTTGGTGGGCTCGTCGAGGAGGACCACGTCGAACCGGCTGAGCAGCAGGGCGGCCAGGCCGACGCGGGCCGCCTGCCCGCCGGACAGCGACGTCATCAGGGCGTCGGTGCCGACCCCGAGCCGCAGGTCGCCCAGCACCGCGGGGATCCGGTCCTCCAGGTCGGGTGCGCCGCTGGCGAGCCAGTGGTCGAGCGCGACGGCGTAGGCGTCGTCGGCTCCGGGGGCGCCCGAGCCCAGCGCGGACGCGGTGGCCTCCATCGCCTCGGCGGCCTCCGCGGCACCCGTACGCCGGGCGAGGTAGCCCGCGACGGTCTCGCCCGGGACCCGCTCGTGCTCCTGCGGCAGCCACCCGACGAACGCGTCGGACGGTGCCGTCGAGACCGTGCCCGCCAACGGCCGGTCCCGTCCCGCGAGGAGGCGGAGCAGGGTGGTCTTGCCCGCTCCGTTGGCGCCGACGACCCCGACGACGTCTCCGGGCGCGACGGTCAGGTCGAGGCCCTCGAACAGCGTGCGGTGGGCGTGTCCCCCGGACAGGCCTTTGGCGACGAGGGTGGCACTCACCTCGCGATGGTAGGGCGACCCCCGGGGGTTCCGTTGCGCAGGGCTCTGGGAGATGCTGGCCCCCCGCGCCTCGAGGAGCGGGTGTCTACGGGGGCTGAGCGTTGACCTTTCTGGTGATCGGGCTGATCGGGCTCGTGGTGCTGGGGATCTCCCTGGTCGTCGGCGACCTCGTCGACGGGGCGCTCGACGCCACGGACGCCGCGAAGCGCTGAGCCACGGCTCCGATGACTGACGACCCGACGCCCGGCGGCCCGGCGTACCTCGTGGCCCAGCGCGCGGAGCTCCTCCGCTTCGCGCAGGGCGCGAAGTGCGCGCGCGGCTTCGGCTACCTCGACGCGAGCGGTGTCGTCGACCCGGCGCGGCCCGTGGAGCTCTGGATCACCTGCCGGATGACCCACGTGTTCGCGCTGGGACTGCTGGCTGCGGAGGCCCCGGCCCCCGGTGGTCCGGACGCGCGCGGGCTCCGCGTCCTTGCGGAGCACGGGGTCCGCTCACTGAGGACGAGCCTCGCCGACATCGAGTACGGCGGATGGTTCGCCGCGGTTGACATCGATGGCGACGACAGGGTGGCCGACGACAGCAAGCAGGCCTACGGCCACGCCTTCGTCGTGCTCGCGGCGAGCTCGGCGGCCGCGGCCGGCATCGACGGGGCCAGAGACCTCCTGGGCGACGCGCTCACGTGCCTGGAGCAGCGCTTCTGGGACGACGGGCACGGTCTCGTGGTGGATCGGTGGGACCGCGCCTGGACCCGGCTGGACCCCTACCGCGGCATCAACGCCAACATGCACACCGTCGAGGCGCTGCTGGCCGCCGGCGACGTCACGGGCGACCCGGTCTGGCACGAGCGTGCGGGTCGGGTCGCCGACCGGGTGGTGGCGTGGGCCGGGGCGAACCAGTGGCGGATCCCCGAGCACTTCGACGAGCAGTGGCAGCCGCTGCTCGGGCACCACCGCGACGAGCCGGCCCACCCGTTCCAGCCCTACGGCGCGACGGTCGGCCACGGCCTCGAGTGGGCCCGGCTGCTGGTGGCAGTCGCGGAGTCGCTCGGCGACGCGGCCCCCACCGGCCTGCTCGACGCCGCGTCGGCGCTGGCGGAACGGGCCGTGGCGGACGGCTGGGCGGTCGACGGCGCGGAGGGGTTCGTCTACACGACCGACTGGCAGGGGGCGCCCGTCGTACGCGCTCGGATGCACTGGGTGGCCGCGGAGGCGGTCAACACCGCCGAGGTGCTGCGGCGGGTCACCGGCGACGTGCGCTGGGAGGAGCGCAGGGCGCAGTGGTGGGCCTACGTCGACCGCCACCTGGTCGACCGCGAGCGCGGCTCCTGGACCCACGAGCTCGACGAGCACAACCGCCCCTCGGGCGTGACCTGGCCCGGCAAGCCGGACGTCTACCACGCCTACCAGGCGGCGCTGCTGCCGTCGCTGCCCGTGACGCCGTCGTTCGCCTCCGCGCTCGTGAGGTAGGGCGGGGGCTCGCGCAGGATGCCGCGTACGGCGAGCTCGAGCGCGTGCCGGGCCACCGCGTCGGTGAGCCGGGCGGGCGCCAGCAGCAGCGCGCCGGGGAGGTCGACCACGCAGTAGCGCATGGTGGCGAGCGCCGCCCGGTCGGTGCGGCCCCACTGACGGATGCTGAGGTCGGTGACCAGCCCGGTGAGGTCGCGCCGCAGCCGCCGGAGCTCGCCACGCTCGGGGGGCGCGAGGTCGCGGTCGGCGAGCTCGTCGCCCGTGGTGGTCAGCAGCAGCCGCGCCCCGGGCTCGTCGTGCTCGGCGTACGCCGTGGGAGCGAGCGCCGCGGCGACCACGGCGTCCTCGACCGGGCCGTCGTCGTCGAGGACCGCCGTGACCGCCGCGCGCTGGAGCTCCAGGAAACGCTGGGCCTCCCGGCTCCACACCCGGGCCAGGAGCCCGTCGCGGGAGCCGAACGCGTGGTAGATCGCCCCGTTGGACACCCCCGACTCCGCCGCGAGGGCGCGGATCGTGACCCCGGCCGGGCCGCCCTCGACCCAGAGCCGGCGGGCGTGGTCGAGCACCGCCTCGGGGTCGTGCTCGCGCGGGCGCCCCACGCGGGGTCAGGCCTGGGGTCGGGAGAGGGCGTCGAGCACGTCCGCGAACATCGTCCGCTTGATCGCCGCGAGGGTCGCGCGGTCCTTGCCCGCGAGGTCGCGCACGAGGTCGGCCGCGGCGGCCGGGAGGGCGTCGAGCCCGGCCACCCCGTCGACCAGGCCGGTCGCGAGTGCGTCGGGGCCGGCGTAGCGGCGCCCGGTGGTCATCGAGTCGACGGCCGCCCGTGGGGTGAGCTTGGCCATGATCAGGGCCGCCATCCCCTCGGTGAAGGGGATGTGGATGTCGACCTCCGGGAAGCAGAAGTAGCCGCGGTCGTCGCGCATCACCCGGTAGTCGTGGGCCATGGCGAGCATCGCACCGCCCCCGAACGCGTGGCCGTTGACTGCGGCCACGGTCGGCACGGGGAGGGTCAGCACCCGCGCGAACAGCGCGTGCACGCGGTCGACGTACGGGCCGAGCTGGTCGGGGTGCTCGCCCAGCCAGTCCAGGTCGAGGCCGTTGGACCAGAACTTGCCGCTTCCGATGGTGACCAGGACGGCGGGCTCGCTGCCGTCGGCCAGGGTCGCCAGGTGTGCCTCGAGCGCGTCGAGCCGATCGGGGGAGAAGCGGTTCTCGTCGCTGCCCAGGTCGAGGGTCCAGACCGGGCCCTCCTGCGTCAGTGTCGTCATGACCGGAGAGGGTAACAGAGCGGCTGCTCTAGAACGGGTTACTACTCTCACTGCGTGAACCGACGCAAACGATGGGTCAACCGCGGTGTCCAGGCGGCCTGGGCCTGGCTCGACCGGGCCGGCGAGATCGTGCCCGGCACCAAGGCGGGCGACGCCTTCGGCCACCTCGGCAAGGGGAGTCTGATCGGCTTCCCCGCCGCCACCTTGATGGGGGTCGGCTCGATCCACATCGGGGCGAGCACCCTGATCGGGCGCCAGGTGACGCTCTCGGTGGGCTACGGTCCCGACGACACCAACGTCCCGGAGCGGGCCCTGGTCATCGGTGACCGCTGCGTGATCGGCACCCGGACCTGTGTCACCGCCCACTCCTCGATCGTGATCGGCGACGACGTGTGGTTCGGCCAGGACGTGTTCGTCTCCGACTCCAGCCACGGCTACCAGGAGCTCGAGACCCCGATCGGCCAGCAGCTCGGCGAGCACCAGCCCGTGGTGATCGGTGCCGGGTCGTGGGTCGGGCACGGCGCGATCATCCTGCCCGGTACGACGATCGGCCGGAACGTCGTCGTCGCCGCCGGCTCCGTGGTCCGCGGCACCGTCGAGGACTACGCCGTGGTCGGCGGTGCGCCCGCGCGGGTGCTGCGGCGCTACGAGCCCGGCGTGGGCTGGACGACGGCCGGAGGCGACGTACGTCCGGTGCTGGAGCCGCTGCTCGACGTGCTCCAGAACGGGGTCTGGAAGGAGCCCGTCGTGGGGGGCGCTCGATCGGGACGCAGCTGAGTCATCCGGCAGCTCTGCTCACCATCTCACTGACACAATCGGTGTCATGACCGAGCCCAAGCTGCCGGCCGGGGTCCGGGCGATCGACCGGCTGATGAAGTCCAACAAGAACTTCTCGATCGAGCACATGGACGAGCGTGCTCTCGAACGCGCGCAGACCAGCGTCATCCCCGACGCAGGTCCGGGTGCCATGATCGCGGGGCTCTTCATGGGCCGCCCGCGCGCGGGCGTCACGATCTCGACCAGCTCGTTCCCCGCGGCGCACGGCGACGTGCCGCTGCGGGTCTACACGCCCGACGCGCCTTCGGGACCACGGCCGGTGGTGCTCAACTTCCACGGCGGTGGGTTCGCGCTGGGCAACGCGCGTCAGGGCGACTGGATCTGTACGACGGTCGCGGCCGACCTCGACGCCGTGGTCGTGTCCGTCGACTACCGGCTTGCGCCCAGCCACCGCTTCCCGGCCGCCGTCGAGGACTGCTACGACGCGCTGGTGTGGAGCGTCGCCCACGCCGACGAGCTCGGCGGCGACCCCGACCGGGTCGGGGTCATGGGCGACAGTGCGGGCGGCAACCTCGCTGCCGTGGTCGCGATCATGGCCCGCGAGGAGGGCGGGCCGACGGTGCGCCACCAGGCGCTGATCTACCCCGCCACCGACCTCAGCGACGCCCTGCGCGAGACCGAGTCCTACAAGTCCAACACCCGCGGCATCGTGCTCAGCAACGCCGACATGGAGGTCTTCCACGGCCACTACGTGACCGACGACGTCGACTCCACCGACTGGCGGCTGTCCCCGCTGCACGCGCCCGACCTGTCCGGCCTGCCGCCGGCCGTCGTGGTGGTCGCCGGCCTCGACCCCCTGCACGACGTGGGGGTGCAGTACGCCGAGGCGCTGGTCGCCGCCGGTGGCCACGCGCGCGTGGAGGACTTCCACGTGATGCCCCACGGCTTCCTGAGCTTCCCCTACTTCAGCAACGGCGCGAAGCCGGCCATGGCCGCGATCGTGGCCTCCCAGCGCCAGGCGCTCCGCAGCTGACTGCCGCCGTGGTTGATCAAACGTTCGCTCAAAAGGCCGTTTGAGCGAACGTTTGATCAACCGACGAGCGCACCCGGCGGGGGTGCCTCGGCCACTCGCACCGCACTGCTCCACGCAGACGGCGTCGACCTCACCGGCCCAGGTGAACCACTCAGTCGACGTGGACCTCGACCACGCCGGGGACGGTGCGGGCGGCCAGACGGGCGATCTCGCGGTCGTTCTCGGCCGTGGGGCCGGAGACGTCCACGACGCCGTCGTGGACCTCGACCAACCAGTCGGAGTGACCCAGCGACCGGAGCATCTCGTCCAGCTCGCTCTGGATCACGTCGTCGGCCCGGGCCAGCAGGCGCACCACGTCGCTGCGGCTCACGATCCCCACGACCCGGTCGTCGTTGTCGACCACGGGCAGGCTCTTGACCATCGTGGAGGTCATCACGTCGACGGCCTCGGCGAGGTCGTCGCGGACGCGCACCGTGACGGCGTGGGGGGTGAACACCTCCTCGACCGTGCGCGGGCGGGTGATCTCCGGCTCCTTGTGGAGGATCTCGTGGACCCGGGTGTCGCGGGCGACGGACTCCCGGATCAGGTCGGCCTCGCTGACGACGCCGCGGATCTTGCCGTCCGCGTCGACGACGGGGAGCGAGGTCACGTCGTAGCGGGCGAGGAGGGTGAGCGCCTCCTTGACCGAGCTGTCCGTCCGGACCGTCACCGGGTCGGGGGTCATCACGTCTTGCACGAACATCGCTGCTCTCCCAAAGGTCGCGGGCCGGTCCGCTTCGGCACTTCAGGTTCGGCCCGCTTCAAGCCTCGCGCAGCGACCGGCACCGGAGCAAGGAACAAGGTCCCGGAAACTCCGCCAACGGTCCCCTGCCGGGGAAGGGAGGTGGGGGCGTCAGCCGCCCGTGGCCGAGGACAGCATCCGGTCACGGGTGGCCGCGCCCACGCTCCGGCCCCAGGCCGTCGCGCGCTCCAGCTCGCCCTCCTCCAGCGGGCCGGACGTGTCGGTCACCAGGAAGCCGGCCGGGCGGGAGACCAGCCGGAAGCCGTTGCGCGAGAGCAGCCTGGCGGCCCGGGTGGACGCCGCCTTGGGGATCCGCCGCACCTTGGTGACCCGGGTGTCGAAGGTCGCGGCGACCCGCGGGGCGCCGGAGGTCTCCTTCATCGACGCGATCCACTCCCGCAGACCGGTGCCGGTCGCAGCCTCCGCGGGCGCGCCCTGGCGTACGGCGTCCTCGCGGGTGGAGGGCCGGCTGAGCGAGAACGCGTGGGTGGGCGCCCCGACCACGAGCAGGTCGCAGTCGCAGTCGTCGCCGCTGGGGGCGTCGTGGACGTGGGTCAGCGTCACCTCGAGCCCTTCGAGGCGGAGCCCCTCGGCGACGGCCTCGGCGACCGCCGAGGTGTTGCCGAACATGGACTCGTAGACCACCAGGGCCGTGAGCTTGGGAATGTCGTTCATGGGTCGCTCCTCCGACGGTCGTCGACCCCCACACTCCTCCTCGGACCCGGGATCCGCCCGGGTCGCGCGACCAGCGACCCCGGGACGTTGGTCCCGGGGTCGGAGGGGTGCGGCCAGGTCGGGTCAGCTGGTCCCGGTGTGCCGGACCGGCACGGGAGAGCCGTCGTAGGTGCCGCTCGGCGTGACGATCGTGCCGGCGTCGCCGCGCAGGATCGCGACCGCGTCGTCCAGCGTGCCGATCGCGGCGACCCCGCCGGTGAGCTCGACGAAGCGGCACACGGCGTCGACCTTCGGGCCCATCGAGCCGGCCGGGAAGCCCATCTCGCGCAGGCCGTGCGGCGTTGCCCGGAGCACCGGGCTCTGCTCGGGCGTCCCGAAGTCGCGCATGACGTTGGCCACGTCGGTCAGCACCAGCAGCACGTCGGCGTCGAGGGCCTCGGCCAGCACCGCGCTGGTGAGGTCCTTGTCGACGACCGCCTCGACGCCGACCAGCTCGCCGCGCTCGTCGCGGATCACCGGTACGCCGCCGCCGCCGGCACAGACCACGACCGCCCCGCTCTCGAGGAGCAGCCGGATCAGCCGGGTCTCGACGACCCGCTGCGGCGTGGGCGAGCCGACCACGCGGCGCCACCCGGGGCCGTCGGGCTTCACGACCCAGCCGCGCTCGGCGGACAGCCGCTCGGCCTCCTCCTGGTCGTAGACCTCGCCGACGAACTTCGTCGGGTCGGCGAACGCCGGGTCGGCGGCCTCGACCAGGGTCTGGTTGATGATCGCGGCGACCTGCTGCCCGGGCAGCTGGTTCTGCATCGCCTGCAGCAGCCAGTAGCCGATCATCCCCTGGGTCTGCGCGCCGAGCACGTCGAAGGGGTACGGCGTGGTCAGGTGCGGGTCGGAGGCGCTCTGCATCGCCAGCACCCCCACCTGCGGGCCGTTGCCGTGCGTCAGCACCAGCTCGTGCTCTGCGGCGAGCGGCGCCAGGGCCGCGACGGCCCGTCGTACGTTGGCCTCCTGTACCTCGGCGTCGGGCTTCTGCCCGCGCTGCAGCAGGGCGTTGCCGCCGAGGGCGACGACGATGCGCACCTCAGCCTCCCAGCGTCGCGACGAGCACGGCCTTGATGGTGTGCATCCGGTTCTCGGCCTGGTCGAAGACGATCGAGTGCTTCGACTCGAAGACCTCGTCGGTCACCTCGAGGGCGTCCATGCCGGTCTGCTGGTAGAGGTCCTCGCCCACCTTGGTGTGGCGGTCGTGGAACCCGGGCAGGCAGTGCATGAACTTGACCTTGGGGTTTCCGGTGGCCTTCAGCACGTCCATGTTGACCTGGTAGGGCTTGAGCAGGTTGATCCTGTCGAGCCACACCTCCTTGGACTCACCCATCGACACCCACACGTCGGTGTAGAGGAAGTCCACGCCGGCGACGCCTTCCTCGACGTTCTCGGTGTGCGTGATCCGGGCGCCGGTGTCCTCGGCGATCCGCTGGGCCTCGGCGATCACGTCGGCGGGGTTCCACAGCGAGCGCGGCGCGACGATCCGCACGTCCATGCCCATCATGGCGCCGGCGATGAGCAGCGAGTTGCCGACGTTGTTGTGCGCGTCGCCCAGGTAGGCGAAGGAGATCTCCTCGTCGTGCTTGTGGCTGTGCTCACGCATGGTGAGCATGTCGCAGAGCATCTGGGTGGGGTGCCACTCGTCGGTGAGCCCGTTCCACACCGGCACGCCGGCGTACGCCGCCAACGTCTCGACGTTGGTCTGGGCCGACCCGCGGTACTCGATGCCGTCGTACATCCGGCCGAGCACCCGCGCGGTGTCCTCCATCGACTCCTTGTGCCCGATCTGCGAGCCGCTGGGGTCGAGGTAGGTGACCCGGGCGCCCTGGTCGAAGGCCGCCACCTCGAACGCGCAGCGGGTGCGGGTCGAGGTCTTCTCGAAGATCAGCGCGATGTTCTTGCGCGTGAGCCGCGGCTGCTCCGACCCGGCGTACTTGGCCACCTTGAGCTCGGCGGCCAGGTCGAGGAGGAACTTCCACTCCTTGGGGGTGAAGTCGAGCTCCTTGACGAAGCTCCGGTTCCGGAGGTTGAAAGCCATGCTCAGATCCCTTCTCGTTCGATGGGGCAGGTCATGCAGCGCGGACCGCCGCGACCTCTGCCCAGCTCGTTGCCCTGGATGGTGACCACCTCGACGCCGTGCTTGCGCAGGTAGGTGTTGGTGGTGACGTTGCGCTCGTAGGCGACCACCAGGCCCGGCCGGACGGCCAGCACGTTGCAGCCGTCGTCCCACTGCTCGCGCTCCGCGGCCTGCACGTCCTGGGTGGCCGTGAGGATGTTGATGGAGTCGATCCCCAGGGCGTCCGCGATCGCGAGGTGCATGTCCTCGGGCGGGTGGGCGGTGACCTTGAGCTCGTGCTCGGCGTCACCGGGCTCGATCGTGTAGGCCGGCAGCATCCCGAGGCCGACGTACTTGGTGAACGTGTCCTCGTTGACCATCGTCATCACGGTGTCCAGGTGCATGAACGCACGCTTCTGCGGCATCGAGAGCGCGACGATCTTGCGGGCGCTCCCCTCGCGGAACAGCTTGCGCGCGAGCCGCTCGACACCCTGCGGGGTGGTGCGCTCGCTCATGCCGACCAGGACCGCTCCGCGGCCGAGCACCAGGATGTCGCCGCCCTCGGTCGTCGCCGTTCCGTTGACGGTGCCTTCGGCCCAGACGTTGAAGGGCTTGTCGGTGAAGTGCGGGTGCCAGCGGTAGATGGCCTCGTAGTGGATGGTCTCGCGCATCCGGGCCCGCTTGCGCATCGCGTTGACGGACACTCCGTCGAAGATCCACGCGGAGGTGTCACGCGTGAAGAGATGGTTGGGCAGCGGCGGCAGCAGCAGGTCGTCGAGGCCCAGGGCCTGGACCACCACGGAGGCCGGCTCCTCGACGCGGTCGAGCAGCTCGCGCTTGGTCATGCCACCGATCAGGTACGTCGTGAGCTCGGTGTCGTCCATCGCGTCGAAGGCGCGGTGCAACGCGGTGAGGGCCATGGGGCCGAAGACGCGCTCGTCGAGGGACTCCTCGAGGACGAACTTGCGGGCCTCCGGGATCGCCAGGGTCTGCTCCAGCAGCTGGTCGAGCAGGTGCACCTGGACGCCGAGGTCGCGCAGGGTCTCTGCGAAGGCGTCGTGCTCCTGCTTGGCGCGCTTGACCCAGAGCACGTCGTCGAACAGGTATTCGTCGCGGTTGGTGGGGGTGAGCCGCTTCAGCTCCAGGTCCGGCCGGTGCAGGATCGCCTGTCTGAGGCGGCCGACCTCGGAGTCAACGTGCAGCGTCATGTGTACCTCTTTCGTGTTGTCGGTGACTCCACACTGCGAGCGCGCGCGCGCGCAAAGGAGAGCAGAAGGTCCCCCTGGCCGGGGCCCAACGGCACGTCTCGCAGGGGCCTTGCGGCTGTTTGGCTGGTGGGTGGCCGAAGACGTCCAACCGAGAAGAGGCAACAAAGATGGCCACGAAGCACGCGGCGCCACCGTCATCAGCGGCGGCAGCCCAGCCGGGCAAGAGAAGCTTCAGATTCCCCAGCGCGTTCACGGTGCTGTTCATCGTGACCATCGCGGTCTGGCTGCTGGCTTTCATCGTCCCGACCGGCAACTACCAGGTCGACCCCGAGACCGGAGCTCCGGTGCCGGGCAGCTACGAGGGCACCGACAGCGCCCTGAGCTTCGGCGACCGGCTGATGGAGCTGTTCCTGGCGCCCATCAACGGCCTGTACGGCGTGATCAACCCCGACGGCTACATCGGGCCCTACGAGTCCGGTGAGCTGTACGGCGCCGCCGGCGTCTTCATGTTCGTCATCGCCATCGGGATCTTCATCACCATGGCCATGCGCACCGGCGCCATCGACAACGGCGTGGCCCGGATCGCGCAGCGGATGAGCACCCGCGGCACCGTGCTGATCGCCGTCTTGATGGTGCTGTTCTCCATCGGTGGCACCACCGAGGGCATGGCGGAGGAGACGCTCGGCTTCTACGCCCTGCTGATCCCGCTGATGCTGGCCCTCGGCTACGACCGCATGGTCGCCGCGGCCACCATCCTCGTGGGCGCCGGCATCGGCGTGCTCGCCTCGACCGTCAACCCGTTCGCAACCGGTGTGGCCTCGGGCTCAGCCGGGATCTCCATCGGCGACGGCATCGGCTTCCGCTTCCTGATGTACCTGCTCCTCGTCCCCGTCGGGGTGTGGTGGGTGGTGCGCTACGCCCGCCGGATCAAGGCCGACCCGTCCCGCTCCATGGTGGGTGAGGTCGAGGGCGATGACCTGCTGCGCCTGCAGGGACTGCGCGACGTACCGTCGCTGACCTGGCGCGAGAAGAGCGTGCTGTCCATCGTCGGTGTGACGTTCGCGTTCATGATCTTCGCGATCGTGCCGTGGGCCCAGGTCATCGACGGCCCGGACGCCGCGAGCTACGGCTGGCTGCTCGACTGGTACTTCCCGGAGCTGGCGGCGCTGTTCATCGTGATGTCCCTCGTGGTCGGCCTGATCGGCGGACTCGGCGAGAAGGGCGTGACCGACAGCCTGGTCAAGGGCGCCGGCGACTTCATCGGCGTCGGCCTGATCATCGTGCTGGCGCGTGGCGTCACCGTGATCATGAACAACTCGGAGATCACCGACACGATCCTGCACTCGATGGAGAACATCGTGAGCGACACCAGCTCGGGTGTGTTCGGGTTCGTGATGTTCCTGATCAACATCCCGCTCGCGTTCCTGGTGCCGTCCACGTCCGGGCACGCAGCCCTGGCGATGCCGATCCTGGCCCCGCTCGCCGACTTCGCCGGCGTGGAGCGGGCGATGGTGGTCACCGCGTTCCAGTCCGCGTCCGGGCTCGTCAACCTGATCACGCCCACCTCGGCGGTGGTCATGGGTGGCCTGGCGTTGGCCAAGGTCCGCTACGACCAGTACCTGAAGTTCGTGCTCCCGCTGGTCGGAATCCTGTTCGTGCTCAGTGCGGCGTTCATCGCCGTCGGCGCGGCGCTCTAGACGCAGGTTC
>JBAZRQ010000014.1:0-12099 GCA_041662925.1 Nocardioides sp.
CGGTCGCCAACGCGCCGGTGAACGCCGTCGAGGTCGCGCGCGGGGGCGTGAGCAGCGCGAGCTGGCTCTGGATCATCGCGATCCGGCTGGTGACCTCGGAGACGCTCATGCGTGACCACCCGTCGTACGACGACGCAGCCACAGTCGGCCGGCGACCTCGTCCAGCTCGCGCGCCTCGCCCCGGGCATCGGCGGCCCGGCGCTCGTCCGCGCGGCTGTCGAGGAGGTTGTCGACGGCCGAGAGACGGGTCTTGTGCGACTGCCAGTGCGCATCCGCGCTGGAGCGTACGACGGCGGCCTGGTCGAGGTCGGTCCGGCTGCGGCTGGCGGCGTCGCTGAAGGCGCTCAGCGTGGCGCGCAGCGCGACGAACTGCGCGGTCTCCGTGACCACGCGGTCGCCGTGTTCGCGCACGTTCTGCTCCAGGTCGGTCAGAACCTCCTCGTGGCGACGCTGCTCCGCGATCGCCTGCTGCAGCCCCAGCCGGCTGTCGCGTTCGCGGACGGCCCGCACCCGCGAGACGGCCTGGAGGCCGCGGTCCCGCTCGGCCCGGCTCACGGTGTCACCAGGCCCTGCAGTCGCGCCCACGTCTCGTCGAGCGGGGTGGCGGCATCCATCGGCTGACGCAGGAAGTCGTTGATCTGTGGCATCCGCGCCAGTGCCGCGTCGGCGTCGGGGTCGGTGCCGGAGACGTAGGCGCCGATCTCGACCAGCTCCCGAACCGAGCGGTGCGCGGCGAGCATCCGGCGCAGCTGGATCGCGGCTTCGCGCTGCTCCGGCGTCGTCACCGCGGCGGTGACACGCGAGATCGACTCGAGCACGTCGATGCTCGGGAAGTGCCCGGCGGTCGCGAGGCGGCGGGTGAGGACGACGTGGCCGTCGAGGATCGAGCGGGCGGTGTCACCGATCGGGTCCTGCATGTCGTCACCCTCGACCAGCACGGTGTAGAGCCCGGTGATCGAGCCCGTCGGCGAGGTGCCGGCGCGCTCGAGCAGGCGCGGGAGCAGGGCGAAGACGCTGGGCGGGTAGCCCCGCGTCGCGGGCGGCTCCCCGGCTGACAGGCCGATCTCGCGCTGGGCCATCGCGACGCGGGTCAGGCTGTCCATCATCAGCAGCACGTGCCTGCCGTCGTCGCGGAACCACTCCGCGATCCGTGTCGCCACGAACGCCGCGCGCAGCCGCTCGACGGGCGGTGCGTCGGAGGTGGCGACGACGACCACCGAGCGCGCCAGGCCTTCGGGGCCGAGGTCGTTCTCGAGGAACTCGCGCACCTCACGACCACGCTCCCCGACCAGCGCGATGACCGAGACCTCGGCCTCGGTGCCGCGAGCGATCATCGAGAGCAGGCTGGACTTCCCGACCCCCGAGCCGGCCATGATCCCGAGCCGCTGGCCGGTGCCGCAGGGCACCAGCGAGTCGAGGGCGCGCACGCCGAGCCCGAGCTGGCGGTCGATGCGGGGGCGGGAGAGGGCGTCGGGCGCTGCCTGCTCGACGCGTACGGCGGGCAGGTCGCCGATTGCGGGTCCCCCGTCGATCGGCCGGCCGAGTCCGTCGAGCACCCGGCCGCGCAGCCGGTCACCGACGTGGACCTGCAATGGGCCGCCCGTGTGCCGCACGGCGGTGCCGACCTCGAGCCCGGCGGTGTGGCCGAGCGGGAGGCACACGAGCCCCGCGGTGCTGCTGGCTGCGACCTCGACGAGCACCGGGGCCGGTGCCATGACCTCGAGCAGGTCACCCACGGCGGCGCGCAGGCCGGTGACCCGCAGGTGCAGGCCGACCATCTCGCTGACTCGGCCCAGGCGGAGTGGCCGCACCGAGGTCAGAGCCGCCTCGCGGGCGCGGTCGAGGAGGCCCGGGTCCAGCAGTGCGGTCACGACAGGACCTCGCGCAGCCGGGCGAGGGCGCTGCCCACGCACAGGTCGACCACGTGGTCGTCGGCCTCGACCAGGGCATCCCCGGTGCCCAGCGACGGGTCGTCGACCACGTGGACGCCGCGCTCGGCGAGGTCGCGGACGGCTTCCGCGTCGGCGACCGACGGGTGCAGGCGCAGGGTGACCGGCAGCCCGGAGGGCAGCACCGACAGGGCCCGGCGTACGACGTCGGCACCGGGGTCGGGGGAGAGGCGCAGCTCGTGCTGCACCAGCGCCTCGGTGAGCTCGCGGGCCAGCAGGAGCGCCTGGTCCTCGACGTGGGCGCAGACCTCGGCGAGCGTGCGCTGGAGCGAGGCCGCAGCCTGCGTCAGGGCGGCGGCTGCGGCGCGGTGATCCTGCTCGCGGCGGGCCTCGGCGACGCGCCGCTCCTCCTCGGCCACCGCAGCCACGGCGGCGGCCTCGACGGCGGCCTCGCGCCGGCCCTCGGCCCACCCCACGGCGTACCCCTGGCTGCGGGCCGCCGTGCGCGTGCTCTCGGCGAGCCCGGAGAGCACCCGCTCGGTGACCTCGTCGCCGAGGACCGAGCGGTCGCCGAAGCGGGTCCACGACCCCGATCGCAGCTCGGGTGTGCCCATCGAGCTCGCCGCGTCGGCGCTCGGGCCGCGCAGCACCGCAGGCTCCGTCTCGGGACGGGCCTCAGTCGACGAACTCATCGTCGTTCCCTCTCCGCACCATGATCTGGCCCTGCTCCTCGAGCTGACGGATGGTGCGGATGACGGCCTGCTGGGCCTCCTCGACCTGGGTGAGGCGCACCGGCCCGAGGAGCTCGATCTCCTCGACCAGCGTGATGCCGGCGCGCTCGGACAGGTTGCTGGTGATCTTGTCGCGCACCAGGTCGGAGACGCCCTTGAGAGCCAGCGCGAGCTCGCCGGTGTCGACCTGTCGCAGCACCTGCTGGATCGAGCGGTCGTCGAGGTTGACGATGTCCTCGAACATGAACATCCGGCTCTTGACCTCGTTGGCCAGGGCGACGTCCAGGCTCTCCAGCCCCTCGACGATCTGGCGCTCGGTCGAGCGATCAGAGCGGTTGATGATGTTGACCAGCGGGTCGAGGCCGCCGACCCGCGACAGGTCGGAGGGTTGCAGCATCGAGGAGAGCTTGCGCTCGAGCGTGGCCTCGACCGCGCGCACGATGTCGGGCGAGGTGCGGTCCATGACGGCGATCCGGTGGGCCACCTTGGCCTGCTGCTCCGGAGGCAGTCCGGAGAGCAGGAGGGAGGCCTTGTCGGGGGTCATGTGCGCGAGCACGAGCGCGATCACCTGTGGGTGCTCGTCGACGATGAAGGAGCGCAGCTGCGCGGGGTCGGCGCGGTGTAGGAACTGGAAGGGCATCTGGACGGCGGCGGCGTTGAGCCGCTCCATGATCTCGGCGGCCCGCTCGGCGCCGAGCGACTGCTCGAGCAGCTGCTGGGCGAAGGCGAGACCGCCCTGCGCGATGTGGGCCCGCGCGGTCATCAGGTCGCGGAACTCGGTGAGGACCCCCTCGGTCTCGCTGCTGCTGATGGAGTCCAGGCGGGCGATCTCGGTGGAGATGGCCTCGACCTCGGAGTCCTCGAGCCTGCTCAGCACCGCGGCGGCGCGATCGCGGCCGAGCTGCACGAGCAGGATGGCCGCCTTGCGTACACCGAGGCCGGCGAGGGTGGTCGTCATCAGGGACGCTCCACGAGCCAGCCGCGCAGGAGTGCCGCGACGTCCTCGGGCTGCCGCTCGACCAACGCGCTGAGCTCCTCGCGCAGCTCCATCGTCTGGTCGTGCTCGGCCTGCTCGAGGGCGAGTGCCGCCGGCGGCATCTCGAGGGCCGCGGTGCGGGCGGTCGACTCCTGGCGTAGCTGCTCCACGACGTACGTCGTGGCCTGGTCGCGTGCCTTGGCGCGCTTGCGGCCGGTGACCCAGGCCAGCACCACCATCAGCGCGACCAGCACGCCGAGCCCGATGTTGCGGTAGAGCGTCTTCTGCTCGGCCTTGGCGTTGGCTGCGGCAGCGGCCTCCAGCTCCTGGGCGGCGGCCAGCTCGGCGGTGCGGTCGAAGGGCAGCGAGGTGACCTGCACGGTGTCGCCGCGCTTGCGGTTGATCCCGACACCGGCTGCGACCAGGTCCTCGATGTCGACGGGCGAGATCTGCCTGGTGGTGGCGGTGTCGAGCGCGACACTGACGTGGATCGACCGGATCGAGCCGGGCGCGGTCTCGCGGCGCTCGACGGTGCTGTCGACCGCGTTGTCCTCCGCCGTCTGGGTCTTCTCGTAGCTCGAGGAGTCGCCGGTGCCGGTCCCGGTGCTGTCCATCTGGCCGTCGGGGCCGACCACGCCGCCGACGCCGCCGACCGGGGCCGAGGCCCCGGCTCCCGTGTAGGTCTCGCTGCTGCTGGACGATGAGAGTGGCGGGGTCTCCTTGTCGATGGAGAAGTCGGTGGTCTCGGTGACCGAGTTGTCGAAGTCGAGGTCGGTGGTCACCTGCACGGTCGAGTTGCCCACGCCGACGACCCGGTCGAGCATCGCCTGGAGCCGGCCGTGCAGTTGGTTCTGGATCGCCTCGGTCTGCTGGGTGCGGGTGCTCGCGGCGGCCGAGGTCGAGTCGTCGGGTGCGGAGAGCACCAGCCCCGTCGAGTCCGCGACGGTCACCTTCGTGGGGTCGAGCCCGTCGATGCTGGAGGCGACCAGGTGCACGACCGCCTGGACCTGGTCGGCGCCGAGCGTGGTGCCCGGGCGGGTGGCAACCAGGACCGACGCCGTGGCGGGGTCCTGCTCGTCGGCGAAGACCTGCTGGGGAGGCAGGGCGAGGTGCACGACCGCGGTCTCGACGTCGTCGATGGCCTCGATGGTGCGGGACAGCTCGCCCTCCATGGCCCGCTTGAAGTCCGTCTGCTCCTGGAACTGCGAGGTGGACAGGCCCTGGCTGTCGAGCAGGGAGTAGCCGTCGTCACCGCTCGTGGGCAGCCCCTCGCCGCTCAGGTCGATGCGGGTCGAGTAGACGAGGTCGCGGGGCACCATCACGGTGCCGCCCCCGTCGCCGATCTCGTAGGGCACGCCGCTCGTCTCGAGCTGGTCGATGACCGCGGAGGCGTCGCTGGAGGAGAGGTTGGAGTACAGCGGCGCCATGCTGGGGGTCGAGGCCCACTTGAACACCAGGAAGCCGGCGAGCAGCAGGGCGGCCGTGCCGAGCACGGCCATGGCCTTCTGGCCCGTGGTGAACGTCGCGAAGGTGCGCTGGTACCTCGTCAGCGCGCGACCCAGGTGCTGCTTCATCAGACCTGCATCCGCATGATCTCGGTGAACGCCTCGACCGCCTTGTTGCGCACGGCCACGGTCATCTGGGTCGTCACGGTGGCCTCGGTGGCGGCGATCGTGTAGTCGTGCAGGTTCTGCAGGTCACCGGTGGCTGCCTGCACGGCCAGCTGGTCGCTGCGGTCCTGCACGCCCTCGAGGCGGTCGAGGCCGTCGAGCACCAGGTCGCCGAACGAGGCGCCTTGCACACCGGACGGGCCGGCGGCCGCGCCGGCCCCCGTCGCGCCGGACGCGGGGACCTGCGGGGCGACGTACGGCGTGAAGCCCATCGCCTCGATGCCGGAGACACTCATCAGCGACCTCCGATGGACAGGGCGCTGGAGTAGGTCTCCTGCGCGTACTTGGTGACCTGGACCGAGGCCTGGTAGCCGCGCTGGGCCATGATCAGCTGGCTCATCTGGCTCGACATGTCCACGGCTGGCGCCCGGACGTTGCCGTCGGCGTCCGCGAGCGGGTGGTCGGGATCGTGGACCACCGTTCCGGCGGGGTCGCTGAGCGCGATGCCGGCGACGTCGACGCCGCCACCGGGGCGGGGGGCGGCGGAGACCATCTGGGCCTGGAAGGCGTTCTGGTCGGTCGAGGTGACGGTGTTGACGTTGGCGATGTTGTTGGCGAGGGAGTCGAGCCAGGTCTGGTGCATGCCGAGGCTGGAGCCGGCGATGCCGAGGAGGTCGAAGGCGCCCATCACGCACCGGCCGAGATGCGCAGGATGTCGAAGCGGTCGCTGACCGCTCGCGTCATCATCTGGTACTGGAACTGCGACTGCATCGCCGCGACCGTCTCCTTGCGGAGGTCGACGTTGTTGCCGTTGGGGCCAACTGGGGTGTCGGTCGCCAGCGTGGCCACGCCGAACTGGCCCGGGTCGCCCGAGCTGATGGCCGCGCGCAGCGAGCTCTCGAAGTCGACGCTGGTCGCCCGGAAACCGGGCGTGTCGATGTTTGCGATGTTGTCGGCGATGACGCGCTGGCGCATCGACAACCCGTCGAGGGCGGCCGAGAGGACGGAGGAGACGGCATCGGACGCGGAGAACGCAGGAACGGACACAACAAGCCTCTCGCGGGGGGTCGAGTGGGTGCCGGTCCGTCGGCGGAGGTGTAGGCGAGCGATCCGTGCTCGCTGGGTTGATCGGTGCTGCGAAGGGCGACCTGAGGGAATCGCTGAAGATCCTGCGAGCGTCCAGACAGGTGGGCCTGGCGCCGGCCGGTCAGCAGAGGACGATCGAGAGCCGGCCCGCGCCGTAGCCGGCGATGTCCACGGCGAGGTCCTCGCGGCGGCCCAGCGTCAACGTCCGCACCCGTACGTCGGGTGGCAGCGGCGGGCCGGCCGGGTGCAGGTCGTACAGCTTGACGTGGGGTGCCTCGCCGACGTTGAACAGGGAGGCGGCGATGTTGAGCACCTCGTAGAGGTTCTCGGTCAGCGGAGTACCGAGTGTGCCCTCCTCCAGGGCCGCGTCGGCGCTGGCCGGGGGCATCAGCGCCAGGGCGGCACCGGCGCGCGCGGAGAACCCCAGGTCGCAGGCGATGACCGCCCGCACCTGCAGGGAGTCGTCGGTGTAGACCGCGACGCTGGCCGGCGTCGCGGGGCCGGGCGCCAGGGGGCCGGTGGGGCTGAGCGTCACGTCCTTGCCGAGCAGGCCGGCCAGCAGGTCGCGCACGTCCTTGGTCGACGGCAGGTGCGTGTCGGTCATCGTCACTCGACCCCGATGCCCGCGAGCGCCTCGCCGAACGCCTCGGGTGTGAAGGGCTTGGCGATCAGGAACGCCGCCCCGGCCTGGGACGCGCGGGCTCTCATCTCCTCGGAGCCCTCGGAGGTGACGAAGCCGAAGGCAACCTGGCAGCCGGAGGCGCGCAGGTTCGTGAGGACGTCGATGCCGTTCATCTCCGGCATGTTCCAGTCGGAGAGCACGAGGTCGGGCGACTCGCTGCGCGCGAGCTCGAGCGCCTCCTTGCCGTCCTGGGCCTCGACGATCTCGTGACCGCCGTGCCCGGCCTGGCGCAGGGTGCGGATGACGATCTGGCGCATCACGCGACTGTCGTCGGCGACGAGGATCTTCATGCCGACTCCCGGGTATCGGCGGAGTTGCGGGCGGAGCGGTCGGCTGCCTGTGTCGGGGCGTCACGCCGGGCGAGCACGGTGATGCGGAGCGGGGCTCCGGCCCAGGTGAGGTCGAGGCACGAGACCTCGGCGAGGTCGGAGGGCGACGCGATCGTGCCGCGGGCCACGAGCGGCAGCGACAGGACGCTGGGACCCGGCATCAGGCTCTTGACGTTGCCACCGATCATGTTGACGAGCTCGCCGACGGCGTCCGCCACGTCCTCGGTGGTGAGGGCCTGACCGGCCACGAGGCCCAGCATCCGCTCGGTCGCCGTGTGTGCGACGGCGTCGGGGATCTTGACGGTGACGACGCCGTTCCAGGCGCCGGTCACGCTGGTGGCGGCCGACCAGGTGATCCCGCCCGCCGATGCCGGGTCGGGCAGTGCAGGCAGCAGGGGCTCCTCGTGGCCGAGGAAGCTCGACCAGACCTCGTCGACGACGGCGTGCAGGTCGGTGAGGCCGGGGCCTTGGAGCATCATGCCGGCACCTCCGTCGCCAGGAGCCCGAGCAGCTCGAGCTTGTTGACGATCGCGTCGGGGGTGAAGGGCTTGATGACGTACTCGTGGGCGCCGGCCGCGAGTGCCCGCACGATCTGGCCGTGCTCGCTCTCGGTGGTGACCATCATCAACGTGACGTCGCGCCAGCGCGTGTCGTCGCGCACCCGTTGGACGAAGGTGTAGCCGTCCATGACCGGCATGTTCCAGTCGATCAGGCACAGGTCCGGCGCCAGGCCGCCCTCGAGGTGGTCGAGCGCGGCCTGGCCGTGCTCGGCCTCGGTCGTCTCGTAGCCGAGATCGGTGACGATGCGTCGCAGGATCGAACGCATGGCCCGGGAGTCGTCGATGATCAGCGCGTGCATGGGTCGGGCTCCTGTCGAGAGGTGAGGGTCTGGCGGTCGAGGATCCGGACGGTCATCCGGCGGCCCTCGTGGGTGCGGCGAGGCCGAACGCCGCGGCCGGTTGGATCGGACGGTGCACCTGCACCCGACCGACGGCCTCGCGCTCCCAGCTGTCGGTCAGGTCGAGCGTGGTCTCGGACGAGCCGAGCAGCAGCGCGCCCCCAGGAGCGACCCGCGCGTGGATCCGGCGCAGGATGTCGCGCTTGGTCTCGAGGTCGAAGTAGATGAGGACGTTGCGCAGGAAGACGATGTCGAACGTCGGGAGCGGCGGGAACGTCGTGGCCAGGTTGAGGTGCTGGGTCGTCACCACCCGGCGCAGCTCGGGGGAGACCTCCCACTCGCTGCCGACCCGCGTGAAGTAGCGCACCAGGTGGGTGGCCGGCAGGCCCCGGTTCATCTCCACCTGGCTGTAGCGCCCGGCCTTGACCCGCTCGAGCATGGCCGTCGAGACGTCGGTGGCGAGGATCTCTGCGGTCCAGCCCAACGGCAGTTGCTGGTCGAGCAGTATCGAGAGGCTGTAGGCCTCCTGGCCGCTCGAGCACGCCGCCGACCAGATGGAGACCTTCCGCGTGGCCTGGCGCGCGGCGATCGCCTGCGGCAGGAGCACGTCGGTGAAGGCCTGGTACGGCGCGTTGTCGCGGAACCAGGACGTTTCGTTGATGGTGAGGGCATCGATCGCCTTGCGTCGCTCGGAGGCGTCGGTCTTCAGGCGGCGGACATAGACGTCTACGTCGGCGTCCCCGGACTCCCGGGCCAGTGGCAGGAGCCGTGCCGCGACGAGGTACTCCTTGCCCTGCTGGTACAGCATGGACGTCTCCCGGCGCACCAGGTCGGCCACGTAGTGGAAGCTGGACTCTGCGATGCTCACGGGGCATTCATCGGGATCGGGTGATCGATCCTGAGACGTAACTGCGCGGCACTTGGTGAAGTTCTCAGTCCGACCCCTCACGGGCCGATCTGCCACGTGTGATCAGGGTGTTGGTGGTTGACGACTCGTCCGTGCTGCGCAGGCTCATCAGCTCCGTGCTGTCCGAGGACCCCGACATCGAGGTGATTGGGGCGGCGCGGGACGGGCTCGAGGCGATCGAGATGGTCGACGCCCTGCTCCCCGACGCCGTCACCCTCGACGTGGAGATGCCGCGCCTGGACGGCCTCGGCGCCCTGGCGGTGATCCACCCCCGCCACCCCCGGCTGCCGATCATCATGTTCTCGACGCTCACCGAGCGCGGCGCCACGAGCACGCTCGAGGCCCTGTCCAACGGCGCCTCCGACTACGTCACCAAGCCGAGCAACACCGGCTCCATGGCCGAGTCGATGACCGAGGTGCGCGAGCAGCTGGTGCCGCGCATCAAGGCGCTGGCCGGCGTGCGGCGCGTGGTCGCCGCGCGCCCCGTCGTACGACGCCCGGCGCTGCCGAGGCAGACTCCCTGCCGACTCCTGGTGATCGCGAGCTCCACCGGCGGGCCGGACGCCCTGGCCCAGGTGCTCGCGGCGCTGCCGGGTGACCTGCCCGTGCCGGTGCTCCTCGCCCAGCACATGCCGCCCGTCTTCACCACCATGTTCGCCGAGCGGCTCGACCGCGTCTCGCCGCTCTCGGTGCGCGAGGCCGTGGACGGGGACCTCGTGGTCGCGGGCCAGGTGCTGGTCGCCCCGGGCGATCGCCACCTGCGGATCTCCCGGGCTTCCGGGGTGGTCCGCGCGCATCTCGACGATGGCCCGAAGGAGAGCTTCTGTCGCCCCGCGGCCGACCCGCTCTTCCGCTCCGCCGCTGAGACCTACAGTGACGCGGTGGTGGCGCTGGTGCTCACCGGCATGGGCCACGACGGGCTCGGGGGCTGCCGCGCGATCGCGGAGCGCAAGGGCCGGATCATGGTCCAGGACGAGGCCACGTCAGTCGTGTGGGGGATGCCCGGTGCGGTCGCCAACGCGGGCCTGGCCGACGAGGTCGTGCCGCTGGGCGAGATCGCCCAGCGGCTGACGACGATGGTGGCCGGCCCGCTCCTCAGGTGCTGATGTCGACGTAGACCGGCCGGCTGCGGTCTCGGGTCGAGACTCGTCCGACGTGGTCGGCGATCTCCTGCTGGCGATGCGTGGCGCCGAGGCGCTCGGCCAGGCCCGTCAGCAGCGCCTGCTGGCGCCCGAGGATCTCGGCCGCCCGCTCGCGCAGGTCTTCGGGGACAGGCCCGGGGATGCTGGGGACGGCCCAGGTCTCGGTGCGCAGCTGCCCTTCGGTGGCCACGGACTGCTCGGCGCGGATCACGTCGAGCTCGAGTCGGTCCAGCTCCAGCTGCCAGCTCTCGAAGTGGGTGTCGACGTGGCGGACGACGCCTCCCCGGTCGATGAGCACGGCGCGCTCACCCTGCCAGCGCGGACTGCTGGGCGGCCTGGCACCACGTGGCGCACAGGTCCATGACCAGATGCAGGCACCCATCGGTGATCGCAGGGTCCTTGCTGATGTTGGCGCGGATCAGCTGGGTGTGGACGAAGTCGTAGATCGAGGCGAGACCCGCGCCGCCCTCGAAGTCGTCGACCCGCAGACTGCTGCGCAGCTCGAAGACGATCTCCTGGGCGTGGATCAGCTGACGGTTGGCCTCCTCGATCGAGCCCTCGCGCTGGGCCTCGAGCCCCCGACGGACGTCGAGGACGAGGCGCTCGCAGAGCATCACGAGGAGTCGGGCGGGGCTGGCGGTCGCGACCGATGCATCCATGTATGCGGCGCGCGCGGTGGTGTTCATGGGGTTGCCTTCCTTAGCGTTCCCGTGCGGACAGGTGGTGGTGCGGTGGTGCGTCAGTCGGAGCTGGTCGGCAGCGAGGAGAGCTGGCCGGCCAGCCACGAGGACTGGCTCGTCAGCTGGTTGAGCGCCGTCTCCAGGGCTGTGAACTGGCGGGTGAGCGAGCTGCGTCTGAGCTCGAGGCGCTGGTCCCACTCCTCGATGCTGTCCTGCAGCCGGGTGATCCCGGAGCTGCGACCGGTGATCGAGGCCGTCAGCGTCCCGTCGATCGGGTCGCTGGCGCTCTTGGTGACCTTCGCGACCCGGTCGGCGAAGCCGCCACCAGCCGTCGTGAACCGCTCGGAGACCCCCGTGGGGTCAGCCGCGTAGGCGCCTGCGAAGACGGTCTGGTCGAAGGTGAGCTTGCCGTGGCGATCCACCTGGATCCCGAGGTCGGCCATTGACGAGCCGTCGGCCGGGAACACGCTCTCCAGCACCGCGCTGCGCAGGGCGCGCACGGTGGGGTCGCCCATGAGGGGGCCCTTGGCCTTCGAGCCTGAGCCCGCGGCCGACTGGGTGTCGATGTCGGCCAGCAGTCCGTTGACCGCGTCGACGAGGCTCTTCACCGAGCTGCTGATGCCCGTGGCGTCGCGGGTGACGCTGATCGTCGACACGGTCCCGATGCTGGTCTCCGGCGCCACGGTGAGCGTCAGGCCCGGCACCACGTCGGTGAAGGTGTTGGTGGTGGAGCCGACCGAGATGCCGGCTCCGATGTCGATGGCGGCGTCCGCTCCGCTGCGCACCGTGGCGCCGCCGAGCAGGGGGCTGCCGTCCTGGGCGGTGAGGGTGAAGTCCTGGGCCACGCCGGTGGCCGTCGACTCCACGAGCAGGCGGTACTGCCCGTCGGCGACGCGTACGGCGGAGGCGTGCAGGCCGGTCGCGTTGCCGGGGTCGTTGATCGCGGCGACCAGGCCGGCCAGGGTGCCGTCGCCCGAGTCGATGTCGACGGGAGAGCCATCGAAGCGGTCGAGTCGCACGATGCTCGAGGCGCCGGTGACCTGGTCGGTCAAAGCAGCCGAGGTCGCGAAGCCCAGCTGGTGGGTCTTGGCGACGGCGGTGACGGTGACGGTGAGGTTCGTGGGCGCGAGGGCCGCGCCGGTGCTCACCTTGACGTCGCTGTCGGACGA
>JBAZRQ010000015.1:0-11884 GCA_041662925.1 Nocardioides sp.
CGCGATCGAGGACCGCGGTGAGGTACTCCTCGTGGGTCCAGCCGGCATCGCGGGCGTGATCGGCCAACCGGGCTGCGGCTTCGGTGATCCGAGGTGCCTTCAACGCCGACGCCAGGTAGGTCAGCTGCTTGAGCGCTTCGGTCCCATCGGTCTTCGCCTTGCCTGCCATCAGGCCACCTCCTCACCGTCGGCAGGGACGACGGGCAGGGCGCCGTCGACGAGGCCGAACGCACGGTCGTAGTCGGCTAGGTCCCGCACCAGTTCCTCGTGCGGCGCCGATACCGGACGCGGCTGCTGGAACTGCTCGCGCAGGATCTTCGCAGCTGCAACGTGGGCGGCGTCGGTGATCGTCATCCCGCGGGCCCAGACCCGGTCGTGGGCTGCGACGAGGCGTCCTTCGTGGCGGACCTCGACCCGGGACAGGTCAGCGGCGACGTCGACGAACCGGCCGATCACCGCGGGGTCCACCGAGTAGTCGTTGCTGTCGACGCGGACGTAGTAGTCGCGTCCCAGCCGGACCCGGTTGACCCAGCCGACCGCAGGTGGCACCGGTGGCAGCGGGAGCATCGCGGCCCTGTCGGCGTTGAGCAGGTCGATCGGCCTGGCCTTGATCGTGCGCACGATCCGACCGTTGGCGATCGTGAGCCAGTCGGTGAACTGGGCGTCGAAGTCAGCCGGGGACTCGAAGTCGCGGCCGGGCATGAAGGACGTCTCGAAATAGCCGTTCCTGCGTTCCACCACGCCCTTGGACTCAGGGTCGCGCGGCTTGAGTCGCTGCAGCGTGGTGGCCAGCGTGCCGGTGAACGCGCCCACCCCTTCGGCGTGCCGCTTCCCGCGGCCGATGCCGGTCTCGTTGTCCCAGATCAACCGCCGCGGGACCCGGCCCAGCACCTGCAGCAGCATCCACATCCCCAGCAACAAGTCGGCGGTGGTCCGAGTCGGGATCATCCGCGCGACCATGTACCTGGAGTGGGCAGCGGTGATCACCAGGACCGGCAGCAGAGTCTTGCTGCCGTCCTCGAGCGGGATCTTCTTCGGCGGGAACCACAGATCACACTGCGCCGCATCGCCGGGCAGCCAGATCAGCCGGTCAGCCGGGTCGACTGGCCGGTGGTCGGGCCGCAGCCGTCGAACGTGGTCGCGGAACCAGGTGATCGACCCGGTCCAGCCGACCCGCTCGGCGATCACCGTCGCCGGCATGTCCGGCGTCTTGATCAGCAGCTGCCGCACAGCGGGTTCAAACGGCGTGAACGAAGTCGGCACGGCTGGCCGCTCGTACTTCGGCGGCCCGTCGGACGCGACCGCCCGCGCGACAGTCGACCGCCCAATGCCCAAGTCCCGGGCGACCTGGCGCTGCGGAACACCGTCCGCCACCAGTCGCCGGATCAGAGCCCAATCCTCCACAGAGATCACCCATCCAATCTGTCTGGGTGGCCTCGTTTTCGACCGTCGCTATGGCCTCGTTTTCAAGCGTCGTCGACAGGTGGCGGCGTGTCGCAAGGGACAAGACGGCTTGCTGTCGCGCTGAGGTGCGTGGGGCATCGCTCGAATGAGATTCGAGCCATGCCACGTTTACTCCCCGAAAACCTCGACGCAAGCCGCCTAACGAGGTCTGACGGCATCAAAAGGAGTGAGCGCCGTCACGACTGTCGCGGTGCGTTTGTGCAGGTCAGAGCACTACGCGTCAAAAGGCAGCAAGCAGGGGCGCAAGCAATCACCACCACACTTTGAGTCCAGAGGTCGCTGGTTCAAATCTCCGTCCGACCTCGCCGTCCGACCTCGCCTGTCCTTCCGTCGTCCTCACGAGGCTGACGCCAGGGAGTCGATGTAGCTCTCCAGATCGCCCTTCCGGACAAGACGGGTGCGATCGATGTGAACCGATCGCAGCTCGCCGGACTTAAAGAGTTCGTAGACCTTCGATCGGCTGATGCTGAGGTACTCGGCAACCTCTGTGACTCGGTAGAGCAGTTTGTCAGGCATTGTCTTCCTCCCATGGACGGTGTGTTGCTGACAGTCACCTAAGGGAGTTCGAGCAGCCGGGCCGATCATGCGAGGCCAACCAATCTGTGGACGGTGCTCCGGAGTCTGTCTAGTGACGACCCTGGGCTCAGTCCGGACGAGCCCCGGTACTTCGACGTCGTTTGTATCTGGACGTGCCCCATGCGGTCCATCTCGGACTTCACGTCGGAGCCGCCGGCGAGGAGCCACGGCGCGTGTGCGTGTCGCAGCTCATGGACACGCACCTGGAAGTCGATCCCGCTCTTGGCGACCGCGGGCACCCAGACGTGGGTCGGAAGCTGTTCCGCGAGACGGGGGTTCGGGCGCCGGTCTCGAAGAGAAGTCATCTCCCATGAGGCCGTTGGCGCTGACGTGCTCGGCACTCGTGGTCGACCTAGTCCTCGAAGTTGATCTCGCCACGATTCGCGTCGTGCCAGGAGCCTGCGAAGGCCGTGCCGCGCCCCCTTACGTTCAATGCCACGTCGTTCCATCTCGTCCGGGTCGGTCGCCTCTTGTCCGCAGCTTGTCCGCAAACCTCGCCGGGACACGCCGGACAATTCTCGAGGTGGGCGCCGTTCTGAGCGCGTCTTCGCACGACCTCTGGGTCAATGCGAAAGTGAGAAATGGTCAGGCCACAGCCCCAGAGTCGAAGGCTTGCATCTTGTACCCAGGTACAGACTTAGCGTGGATGTGCCGGGGCCGAACGGTCCCCAGTTGAGGAGTGATCGATGTCCCATGAGTTGGCCTGGGTCGATGTCCAGGCATGCACCCTTCCGACGATCGAGCGCCCGTTGCGAGCCGCGGAGTTCGACGCCGTCTTCGCCGACCATCTGATCGAGGTCGACGGCGAATCGGCGACGGCTGCGCTGTTCCGCTTCACCGGCGGCGGCGACGTGATGGCGACACTGTCCGAGCTGACGGCACGAGAGTCCCAATGCTGCTCGTTCTTCGGTTTCGAGCTGAGCGGCGAGCCGGAGGTTGTCCGACTCGTGGTGACCGTGCCGCCTGCGCATGCCGAGGTGCTGGCGGCGCTTGTCGAGACGGCGACGGTCATCACCACAGGTGGCAGTCGATGACCGGCTATCTGCGTTCCGGGGAAGTGGCGCAGGCTGCCGGCGTCAACCAGCAGACGCTGCGCTACTACGAGCGCCGCGGCTTGTTGGAGGAGCCGACCCGCAGCAACGGTGGTCATCGTCTCTACCCGACCGAGGCGGTCACGGCGCTGCGGGTGATCAAAGCTGCCCAACGACTCGGATTCACCCTCGACGAGGTCGCCGACCTCCTAGCCGTCGGACATCGACACGGGCAGCGACTCGACCCCGGCCTCCAAGTGCGGGCGAGGCTCAAGATCGACGAGGTCGACCAACGCATCCACGACCTCGAAGTCATCAAGGCCAACCTCCAAGCCGCGCTCGACGCGGGTTGCGACGACATCACCCTGTGCGCGACCACGGACTGCTGTCCGATCCCGTTCGCCGAACTGACGATCCAGGAGGTGGGCAGTGATGCGTGAACGCCACCTACTCGGGGCAGGGGCGGCGGCTTGTGTCGTCTGCTGTGCGGCCCCGCTCCTCGCCTTGATCGGCATTGCCGGCGGTGGCGTGGTGGCTGCCATCGCTACGGTGGTTGTGGCTGGACTCGCCTTCGGCATCGTGGTAATTGTCGCCGCCGTGATCGCCTTTCTGCGAGTGCGGCGAACACGGAAGGCCACCTGCACCCCTGAGTCGGAGCTTGTCCAGATCACACCCCGCGACCCGTGCCCGACCTGAGCCCGTCGGACGGCTCGTGACACGCTTTGAACATGGATGCTGTGCGCTCGATTGCCCTCTTCGTCGCGGCCGCCGTCGCTGAGATCGGCGGCGCGTGGCTGGTCTGGCAAGGCGTCCGTGAGCACCGCGGGTGGGTCTGGATCGGCGCCGGGATCATCGCCCTGGGTCTCTACGGCTTCGTCGCCACCCTCCAGCCCGACGCTAACTTCGGCCGGATCCTCGCCGCCTACGGCGGCGTCTTCGTCGCCGGCTCTCTGGCCTGGGGGATGGCCTTGGACGGTTTCAAGCCCGACCGGTACGACATCAGCGGTGCGCTGCTCTGCCTTGCCGGTGTCGCTGTGATCATGTACGCGCCGCGGGGCGCTGCCTGACCCGCGCGCCCGGCGCTCATCGGAAGTTCATCGGTTCGTGAATACACGATATGCTGTATCGTCATTGCATGGTCGCCACCACCACCGCATCACTCGATGCCCTTGCTCGTTTCGGACACGCGCTCTCCGACGCCACTCGCGCACGGATACTCATGCAGCTGCGCGAGGCTCCCGCTTACCCGGCTGACCTGGCCGACTCGCTGGCGGTGACCCGGCAATCGATGTCGAATCACCTGGCGTGCCTGCGTGGGTGTGGGCTGGTCGTCGCGGTACCCGAAGGGCGCCGCACGCGCTACGAGCTCGCCGACAGCCGGCTCGCGCACGCCCTCGCGGACCTGCACGACGTCATCCTCGTGACCGACCCGCACGCCTGCTCGGTTGCCGACCAGCAGGGCTGCTGCTGATGGGCCACGGACCCGGGCACGGGCACGGCGCGCCCGCCGGACACGTCGGGGGACGGTATCGCTGGCGACTCGCCGTCACCTTCGTGTTGGTCGCTGTCTTCCTGGTCGTCGAGCTGATCGTCGGCCTGTGGTCGAACTCGTTGGCGCTCATCTCCGATGCCGGTCACATGTCCGCCGATGTCGTCGCCTTGGGCGCCGCGCTGGTCGCGACCCGCATCGCCACCCGCACAGACACCACCGGACGCCGCACCTACGGCTCCTACCGCGCCGAGGTGTTCGCCTCGGGGCTGACCGTGCTGATCATGCTTGGCGTCGCGGTCTACGTCGTGGTCGAGGCGATCGGCCGGATCGGTGCAGTGGTCGAGGTCCACACCGGGGCGATGCTGGTGGTCGGCGGGATCGGTCTCGCGGTCAACATCGTCTCCATGATGCTCCTGCGCGAGGGGTCGAGTGAGTCCCTCAACGTCAAGGGCGCCTACTACGAGGTTGTCGCCGACGCCGCCGGCAGTGTGGGCGTGATCGCGGCAGGCCTCCTGGTCGCTCTCACCGAACAGCCCGGCTGGGACACCGCGGTCGCGGTCGCCATCGGCGTCTTCGTCGCCGTACGTGCGGTGATGCTGGGCCGCCAGGTGCTCGCGGTCCTCGGACAGCACGTACCGGACGGGGTGAAGCTCGATGAGGTGATCGCCGATCTCGAAGCGGTCCCCGGCGTGGACGGAGTCCACGACCTGCACATCTGGACCCTCACCTCAGGGATGAACGTCGCCACCGCCCACCTCGTCCTCGCCGCCGATACCGACGCCCAGACGGTGCTCACCCACGCCCAGTCGGTCCTCGCGACCGCTCACCGGATCGAGCACGCCACCCTCCAGACCGAGACCGCACCGACCCAGCAGTGCCACGAAGTGACGTGGTGACGGAGTGAGTACCAATCTTCCGCTCCACACCGTCGGCACGAACCCACCCGCCCCGGTTCCCCCTCGTGAACCGGGACTCGGCCCGGCCAGGCGAACTGTCCTGATCCGCCGGGTCAGATTCCTGGTCGCCTTCACCATCGCCTACAACGTGCTCGAGGCCGTCGTCGCTCTGACCGCCGGGTCGATCGCCGGGTCGGCCGCCCTCATGGGATTCGGGTTGGACTCCGTCATCGAGGTGTCCTCGGCACTCGCGGTCGCCTGGCAGTTCGCCGGCGGCGACCACGAGGCCCGAGAGACGGTCGCGCTGCGGATCATCGCGGTCTCGTTCTTCGGCCTCGCCCTCTTCGTGACCTACGACGCCGTGAGCAGCCTGGTCACCGGCCACGCCGCCCAGCACTCGAGTCTCGGTATCGCGATCGCGGCGCTGAGCCTGCTGATCATGCCGATCGCGTCCTGGGTCCAACGTCGCACCGGCACCGAGCTCGGCTCCCACTCCGCTGTCGCCGATTCCAAGCAGACCCTGCTGTGCACCTACATGTCCGCGGCGCTGCTGCTCGGCCTGGGCGCCAACAGCCTGCTCGGCTGGTGGTGGGCCGACCCGCTCGCCGCACTCGTCATCGCGGTGCTCGCGGTACGCGAAGGCATCAACGCGTGGCGCGGGAAGGTCTGCTGCTCCCCGGCCGAGGCGCTCGTCGACCACGACCACGACAATGCCCAGGACGACCACTGCCAGACCGGCTGTGCCTGCTGCTGAACTCTCTGCCAAGGTCGACAGCTTCGGGCGTGTGGCAAACAGTTTCGGGCGCCCGTCACTGAGGCCGATGGTCGTGTAACCCGAACCCCGAGCGTCGCGTCGTTCAGTCGAAGGCCGTCACGTGGTGGTGTGTCAGCACCGCATGCGCGTCACCCGGGTCGTGATCGGGGCTGACGTGAACGGTGGCGCCGACGAGCTTGGGGACGGCGTGGAGGAGGCGATGGTGGGCCTCGGTGGCGATCGCGTGCGCGGCCACGATGTCGAGCGAGCTGTCGACCACGATCCCGGCCTCGGCGCGGAGCCGGTGGCCGATCCAGCGCAGCCGGACCTGCTCGATGTCGAGGACTCCCTGGGTCTCTCGCAGGGTGTTCTCCGCGGTGGCTGTCAGGTGTGGGTCGACCGCGTCCATCAGCCGTCGGTACACATCGCGGGCGGCGCCTCGCAGGACGAACAGGATCGCGACCGTGATGAGAAGTCCGACCAAGGGATCCGCGAGGGGGAACCCGGCCAGCACACCGACGGCGCTGAAGACCACGGCGAGCGAGGTGAATCCGTCGGTGCGCGCGTGAAGTCCATCGGCGACCAAGGCAGCAGAGCCGATCCGACGACCGATACGGATCCGGTACAGCGCCACCAGTTCGTTGCCTGCGAAACCGACCAGGCCTGCAACGACCACGACCCAGGGGTGCGACAGAGGCTGCGGGTCGAGCAGTTTGCGCACGGACTCATAGCCGGCGACGACCGCCGACAGCGCGATCATCGCGACGATGAAGACACCGGCGAGGTCCTCGGCCCGTCCGTAGCCGTAGGTGTAGGACGACGTCGGCCGTCGACGCCCGACGACGAACGCGATCCACAACGGGATGGCCGTCAGTGCGTCGGAGAAGTTGTGGATCGTGTCGGCCAGCAGGGCCACCGATCCGGTGAGCGCCACGATGATCGCCTGCACGATGGCGGTCAGCCCGAGCGCCAGCAGGCTGATCTTCACGGCACGAATGCCTAGCGCACTGGACTCCAGGGCTGCATCGACCGAGTCCGCACTGTCGTGACTGTGCGGACGAAACGTGGCCGCGAGGAAGCCACGGATCCCGCCCCGGTGCTCATGTCCGTCCTGTCCGTCGTGGTCGTCGTTGTGGCCATGACCGTCATCATGGGCATGGTCGTGCCGGTGGTCGAGGTGGTCGCTCATCGTGCTTCCTGGGTGTGGATCGTCGAGGTCTGGCCGAGGTGGTGGGCAGGGACGCCGGGGCCGGCGTGCTCGGCGTGGTGGACGGCGTCGTACACGAGCTGTCGGACGTGATCGTTGGCGACGGTGTAGAACACCTGAACTCCCTGCCTGCGCGGAACGACGAGACGCGCGAGCCGTAGCTTGGCCAGGTGCTGGGAGACCGCACTCTGTGGCTTCGCAAGGACTTCGGAGATCTCGTTGACCGACCGCTCCCGATCCAGGAGCACCCACAGAATCCGCAGTCGACTCGGGTCGGCCAGCATCCGGAAGACCTCGACAGCCAGGTCGACATGCTCGGGCTCGGGAAGCCCCGATACATCAGTATCTGCGCGCATACGCATATGCTTGCACGTGTGCCGACGCGAGGCCAACTGCGGCTTCGGGACGCTCGGGGGAGGCCAAGCCCTGGGGCCATGGCCCGGACCCAGGATGGATCGGGGAGAATCCCGCTGTGAGTGATCTGCGTGCCGGGCCCGTGCTGAGGCTGGCGCGCGGCCTGCTGACGGCCACCGTGGCCGGCGGCCTCGGTCTCGGGGCGCACGTGGCAGCCGGCGGCCTGCTCCCGCCCGCAACCTGGCTGATCCTCATTTACGCCGCGCTCGCCGCGGTCGTCATCGCTTCGTTGGGCGTCCCCGCCGGGCTGTTCCGGCTGGTGCTCCTGGTCGGCGGCGGCCAGTTCGCGACGCACCTGATGCTGACCGCAGTGGCCGGCCATGCGGGCGACCATCGACCCGTCCGCGCGTCGGCAAGACACCGCGAGGAGTTGGTGTCGACCCCGGGGACGGGCCGCCGCGGGTCGTTGCACGACCTGACGATGGGTCAGGTCGAACCGCCCTCAGGCGGCGAGTTCGTCGTGCCGCACTGGCTGACGCACATACTCGACGACCTCACCGGCCCCCACGCGGCGATGGCTGTTGCGCACCTCGCGGCCGCTGCTGTCGTGGCCTGGTGGCTCGCTCAGGGCGAGAGTGCCCTCTGGACGATCCTGGTGCTGCTCGGCGCATCCTTTCTCCGCAGGCTGACCCGTCGGGGTCCGGTGCATGGCTTCACTGCATCGGGCGGACGAGAGTTCACCACCCGGATCGCTGCCGCCCAGCAGCGGCTACGGCGACTGCTCGCACCCCTCACCGGAGGTCTCGGGCGCCGTGGACCACCGCTGATCGTGATCTGACACACCATCTCTTCACCGCCTGCAAGCGCGCTGTCCGTCGCTGCGCTTGCGGCAATCCCCAGATCTACGACTCACCAGGAGTTCCGCCATGCCCTCGTTCATCCGCTCCACCCGAACCCTCGTCGCCCTTCTTGCAGCCACGGCCGTGCTGGGCGCCTGCTCCGGCACCGACGACACCACCCCGGCCACTCCCACGCCCACCGAAGCCAACCCTTCGGCGACCCCCACGACTGCTCCTACCCCCACGAGCTCTCCTACGCCCTCGGCGACCGCGAGCGAAGAGCCCACCGAAGCCGGACCGGCTTTGAGCGTCACCATCGACGGTGAGGACGTACAACCCAACGCCAAGGAGATCGACCTGGCCGTCGGGGAGAAGCTGGCGATCAAGATCCAGTCAGACCGGGCCGGCGAGCTGCACGTCCACTCCACCCCCGAACAGTTCATCGAGTTCGACGCCGGGACCACGAGCACCCAGCTGGTGATCAAGACCCCAGGCAGCGTCGAAGTCGAAGACCACGACACCAGCGCCGTCGTCGCACTCATCGAGGTCCGCTGAATGACATCGCTGATCGTGCCCATGCACGGCCTGGGCGGGGGAGCGGACCTGCCCATCCCGGCCTCCATGGCCATCGCAGCCGGCACCGCAGCCCTGACCCTGTCGTTCGTCGTACTGCTCCTCGCGTGGCAGAAGCCACGCTTCGGCGACGGCCGCGGCGAACGTCGCGTGCCGACTCGGCTTGCCCTGCTGTTCGACAGTGCAGGCTGGGCCTGGCTCCTGCGTGCGTTGGGGTTGGCGTTCTTCTGCTTCATGCTCTGGCCGGCCCTGTTCGGACCTGACAGTCTCATCAACCCGACCTTCGGGGTGATCTACGTGTGGCTGTGGGTCGGCATCGTCCCCGCATCGCTGCTCTTCGGCCGGTTCTTCCGCGCCATCAGCCCCGTCCGGACCCTCCACCTGATGTTGGCCAAGGCCACCGGCGCACCGCCATCACATGGACTCCGGGAGTATCCCGCGTGGCTCGGGTACTGGCCCGCCGCGATCGGGCTGCTCGCGTTCGTGTGGCTCGAGCTGGTCTCCCCGGACGCGACCTACCTCGGGCCGCTGCGGCTGTGGGTCGCCTGCTACCTCGCGGCCATGGTCGTGGGCAGCGCCATCTTCGGAGACCGCTGGCTGGAGAGAGCCGACCCGTTCGAGGTCTACTCAACGCTGCTGGCCCACCTCTCACCTTGGGGACGCAACGACGCCGGCCACCTGGTGTGGGTCACTCCGCTGCGACACCTGTCACGGATCCCAGCCGAGGGCGGCCTGGTAGCCGTGGTCGCCGTGCTGCTCGGCAGCACGGCCTACGACAGTTGGCGAGCCAGCGCAGCCTGGATCCGGTTCGTCCAGGACAGCAGCCTGAACCCCACGATGTTGGGCACCCTGGGCCTCCTGAGTGCCATCGTCATCGTCGGTGTCACCTTCGCCGCCGCGTCGATGGCCACCGGAGTCGAACACGTCCATCGGTGGCAGATCCCGCGGCTACTGGCGCACTCGGTGGTTCCGATCATCGTCGGCTACATGGTCGCCCACTACCTCAGCTTCCTGGTCCAGACTGGAACGCAGACCCTCATCCAACTCAGCGATCCCATGGGCGACGGGTCGAACCTGTTCGGAACCGCGGACTGGACAGCAAGCTATTGGCTCGCGCAGCACCCGACATTCTTGGCCACGACCAAGGTGCTGGCCATCGTCACCGGCCACGTTCTCGGGGTGATCGCGGCACACGATCGGGCGTTGGAGATTCTGCCTAAGCGACACCAGGTCACAGGCCAGCTTCCACTGCTGCTGGCCATGGTCCTGTACACCTTCATGGGCCTCTACCTGCTCTTCGGGGCCTGACGAATGGTCACGGTTCCCATGCACATGGGTGCCTTGCACCCCGTCGAGCAGGCGCTGGTCCTCCTGGTGGCCTTCGGGCCGTTCGTGGTGCTCGCGGTCGTCGTGGCCATCCGACGCCGATCCGAGCACGACGACGATGACTCAGACCCCCCGAGCGGCTCCTGACGGCACCGCGGACGCGTGAGCATCGAGCGTCGAAGCTGCCCAGCGGTACCGCTCCGAGCCCACTGACAAGGTGTGCCCCACGAACAATGGCGGACCGGTCGTGATGCTTGAGATGGAGCCACGCGAGCTCGAGCGTTCCGGGTCCACGAGTGCGTTGGTTGGTGCGCGCCTTGTGCCGGGTCGGCCATGGGGCCGGATCCGATGTGCGGTAGCCGCGCTGTGTCGGCCGAGGAGGGCGATGGGCCGGCGAGCGCGCACAGGAGCGAGATCAGGAAGTCGTACCAGAACGGGCCGAAGCCCTTGAGGAACCTCATGACGGGCCTCCGAGGGGACAGGAGTGGAGGGGGTGGGGCGGTGGAGGTTGACACCTTCCGCGCCGAGACGAGTACACGGATTGGCTGCCGGTCAGCTGGCCGGCAGAGCCAGGATGATCAGGTCGTCCCCTGGCCAGGCGACGCCGTGGCCGCTGTCTCTAGGGTTGACCATGTCGGTGGTAGACGTTGTAGCTCCCCTGGACGTCGACCAGTTCGTATTGCCGGTCGAAAATGGGTTGGGCGTGGCTCGCGTCGACTCCCCAGGTGGCCAGTGTGGTGCCGTTCACGACTGCCCATGTGGGCGGGTGTGGTCCGGTGAGGACGTCGGTGAACTGGGATAGGTCGGGGTCGAGCACCCTCACTGGAAGGCTCCATAGGTGGGGGTAGGGGCTGGTCAGGCCGGCGGACTCGAGGATGGCGGGGTTGCCGAAGGCGATGACGCCCGTGTCGCCGGGCTGCTTGTGGGCCGCCAGGTAGCGCGCGACCGCGACGTCTGCGGGGAGCGTCTCGTCGGCCAGTGCGGCACCGGCGGTCATGACCAGCGCCGCGGCCGTGGCGTAGGCGAGGCATGCGGCGGCCCACTTCGCACGGGCCGGGCGGTGCGCAGCGACCGCGGCGGTGGCGAGAACGAGGCCGGGGACGAGTCCGAGGAGGTAGTGGAGCCAGTAGCTGCCGCCGAACCCGACTGCGACTGCCTCCCAGGACAGAGCGGTGGCCGCCAGGAAACGGAGGTCCGGGTGAGCGTGGCGGCTGGCGGTGTGCTTCGGGGTGCGCGGTCGCCTGCGGCCGGGCAGGAAGGCCAGCGCCAACAGGACGAGCGCGCCGCTCGTGAGGAGCGAGGTTGCGAGGGTGACCGCCCGGGCGGGTGTCGCTGAGTTGGCCTGGTTCGCGATGACTGCGGCTGCTTCGAA
>JBAZRQ010000016.1:0-11553 GCA_041662925.1 Nocardioides sp.
TCGGCGTCCTGGCTGGTGACCCGGCGGTTGCCGCGGACCGCCGTCAGCCCCTCGCGCAGCCCGGCCTCGGTGAGGCCGGCGTCGGTCAGCACCTTCTGGGCGGGGCTCTCGGTGCCGGCGATGGCGATCAGCAGGTGCTCGGTGGCGACGTAGTCGTCCTTCATGGACGAGGCGAGGTCGAGCGCGGCGGCCAGCGCGCGGGTGAGGGCGGCGGACGCGGCCGGCTGCTGCACGGTGGCGCCGCTCGCCTTGGGCAGCGCCTCGAGCACGGCGACCGCGCGCGCGGTGAGCGCGTCGGCGTCCACCCCGGCCTTGGTCATCAGGTTGCGGGCGATGCCGTCGTCCTGCCGGAGCAGGGCCACGAGCAGGTGGATGGGCTCGATGGTGGTGTTGCCGGCCGTGGTGGCCGAGAGCTGGGCAGCCTCGATCGCCTCGCGGCTGCGGGTCGTGAACTTGTCGGCGCCGAACTGGCTCATGTCTCTCCTGCGGTGCGCGGTGGAACGGGGAGGTGCGGTTACTTGTCACAACGATCTCAAAGTTGAGTCTGTTCCACTCAACTTCGGTTGATTTCCCCGTGACATTCTTTGCCCAAAGCCGGGCGGTCGACCAGCGCGTCGCCTACCTTGATCGCGGGGAACGCGCCGTCCGGAAGATGGCGGGGGGAGGGAACACGTCGGTGTCAGTCATGTCCACCGCCGCGGGCGCCAGCATGCTCGCGCACACGGTGCACTACGCCGTGGTGCTCGGCGGCGTGCTCGGACTCGCCCTGCTGCTGGGCCCCCAGGCCCTCGAGCGGTTCCGGGCCGGCCCGCGCCCCGCGCGCGGCACCCACGAGGACCGGGTCCGCCGGCTGCGCGAGCTCGCCGCGGCCGGACGGCTCGCCGACCCCGGCGCCACCATGACCGCCGTACGCCCGCCCCGTGAGGCCGCGGGACCGGCCCCGGCCGCCCTGCCCGTGGCCCTGGTCAGCAGCGCGGCCGCGGCCGGCGTCCACGCCGCCGTCGGCCCGGCGCACCTGGCCGACCAGCCGCTGATCGGGATCTTCTTCCTGGCCTGCGCGGCCGCGCAGCTCGGGTGGACCGCCCTGGTCCTGGCCCGGCCCACCCGGCCCCTGGCCGAGGCCGCCGTCGTCGGCAACGTGGCGCTGCTCGCCCTCTGGGCCGCCAGCCGCCTGGTCGGCGCCGAGCCGGTCGGCCCGTGGGACCTCGCCGCCGCGGTCTGGGAGGTCGCGGTCGTGGCCGGCTGCGTCGCGCTCCTCCACGCGCCCGGTCGGGTGCGCTCGTCGGTGCCACTCGACTGGCCGCTGCTCGCCCAGGGCTGGACCGCCGGCTCCGTGCTGCTGCTCGCCGTGCTGTCGCTGAGCGGAGCAGGCGCATGAGCTGGCAGATCGCCATGGTGTCCAACGCCGGGATCGCGATCGCCTACCTGCTGATCTGCCTGGCGATCGTGATCCCGCTGGCCAAGAGCAACCAGCTGCGCACCAACCCGCTCGGGGCCGCCACGGCCGCCATCTTCCTCACCTGCGCGGTGCACCACGGCAGCCACTCGGTGCACATGCTGCTCCCGTCGTTCGGGCTCGACGACGACCAGGGCCTGGCCATGCGTGCCGCCTGGGGCTGGCCGCTGACCATCTGGGACGTGGTCGGCCTGGTGGTGGCGCTCTACTACTGGAGCATGCGCCGCAGCTACTCTCCGTTGATGCAGGGCGCCCAGCTGTTCGAGGACCTCCGCAAGCGCGAGCAGCAGGCCCTCGAGCTCAACGACAGCGTGCTGCAGGGCCTCGTCGTCGCGAAGATGGCGCTCGACCTCAACGACAGCGCCAAGGCCAACGCCGCCCTGACCACCTCCATCGACTCCGCCAGCCGGATCATCACCAACCTGCTCGGGACCGAGGGGTTCAACATCCAGCTCCTCCGCTCCGCCCCGGCCGTGGTCGACCTCAGCTCGGCCCGGTCCGACCTCCCCGAAGCATCGCCCGAAAGGCCGAACCCATGAGCGCACTCGCCGGCGGCCGGCCGCGCCGGGTCGTCATCATCGACGACACCCAGGACCTTCGCGACCTGCTCAGGCTCGCCCTCACCCGCGGCGGCTTCGAGGTCGTGGCGGAGGCCGGCGACGGCCGCGCTGGGATCGAGGTCGTGCGCGAGACCCGGCCCGACGTGGTCCTGCTGGACCTCGCGATGCCGGTCATGGACGGGATCGAGGCGCTCCCGACGATCCGCCGGCTCTGCCCCGCCGCGAAGATCGTCGTGCTGTCGGGCTTCGGCGCCCAGCAGATGTCGGCGCGCGCCGTGGCCGCCGGCGCCGACGGCTACGTACAGAAGGGCGCCCCGCTCAACACGATCCTCGACTACGTCCGCGACATCACGTCCGGTGGGCCGCGCAAGCCCGCCCGCACCCTCTCGGTGGTCCCGAGCAGCGACCGGGCGATCCAGTCGGAGACGCTGGAGGACCGGTCCCAGGGCCCCGTCCGCGGTGCCACGCTGAAGGGCGTCGGCGACCACACCCACGTCTCCACGTGGGAGGCGATGAACGTGGCGCCGTACGGCGTCATGGAGCTCGCCGACGAGCCGCTGTTCCGGATCGTCCACGCCAACGCGATGGCCGGGCGGCTGCTCGGCAAGGCGACGACCGGGATGCCGCTGAGCATGGCGGCGCCCGAGCTGGCCCAGCTCGTCTCCTACCACCGGCTGGACGCCGACGCGTCGTTCGAGGTCGAGGTCGCCGGCGGTCGCGTGCGCGCGACCCTGCGGCGCACCGGCTGGTCGGTGCTGGTCTACCTCGACTCGGCGGCCGAGGACGTCGGCCTGCTGCGGCGCGCGATCGCCACCACGGCGCACGAGATCCGCGGCCCGGTCGCCGTGATCTGCGGCATCGCGGAGACCATGGGCTGGGGGTCGGCCCAGATCAACGACCAGCAGCGCGACCGGCTGATGGGGTCGGTGGCGCGCCAGGCGCGGATCCTCGACTCGATCACCGCCGACCTGCTCACCGCGGCCCAGATCCAGCGCGGCACCCTGCGCATCGACATGCAGGTGGTCGAGCCCCACAGCGTGATCGAGGGCGCGATCGCCGACCGCTACGACGTCCCGGTGGTCGTCGACGACCAGCGTCAGGTGCGCGCCGACCCGCTGCGGCTCGAGCAAATGCTCACCAACCTGCTGAGCAACGCCCACAAGTACGGCGATGCGCCGTACGCCATCCATGTGCGCGCCGAGGGCGACTACACCTGCATCGACGTCATCGACCACGGCGACGGCGTGCCCGACGACTTCCGCGACCGGCTGTTCCAGGAGTTCGCGCGGGCCAACGACGCGGTCGCCAGCGGGACCGGCCTGGGCCTCTACGTCGTGCGCACCCTGGCGCACTCGCAGAACGGTGAGGTGACCTACGCCCACGGCGAGACCGGGGGCGCGGTCTTCACCATCAAGCTTCTTGCCTGTTAGGGACTGCTAGAGCCTGCTGGTCACGCCTCGTCGATCTCGGGCGGCACACCGTGCTCGGGGAACGACGCCACGGCGAGGCGCTCCTCCTCGACCAGGCAGGTGCGGCAGAAGTCCTCACCGAACGGCGTGAGGTGGATGCTGCGCCGCACCACCTTGGCGAACTTGACCGAGTGCAGGGCGGCGAGGACATCGGGCTGGGCCTCGACCACCTGGTACTCCATCGGGTCGCGCAGCGACTCCCGGGAGAACCACACCAGGCCGAGGCGGAACAGGTTGTTGAGGTAGGCCGGCACGTGGTCGGTGTAGCGGCATCCTGCGCGGGCACCGATCATGGTGAGGCCCGGGGCGATCAGCTGGCTGTTGACCATGCCGATCGGGCCACCGGTGCGCACGTCGACGCTCGGCTGCGGGCCGTCGGTGAGCAGCAGCATCAGGATCCGCGCCTCGTCGGGCGCCAGCTCGCTCAGGATCCGCTCGTAGGCCGGGTGCCCCTCGTCGGTGTTCCACACGTCGCGGGACCGGCTCAGCAGGTCCTGGCCCATCTCGCGCAGGGTCACCGCCTGCGGCTTGGGGGGCTCCACCCGGCCGTTGACACTGCCGTTGACCCGTTCGGCGGCGGCCATCAGCGCGTGGGCGACCGGCACCCCGGTCGTCACCGACCGGGCCAGCTCACCGACGACGTCCAGGGCCTTGCCGGCGTCGTGGGCCAGGGCGGCCGCCTCCTCCGGGTGGGCCACGGCGCGGCCGACCCGGAGCCAGGCCCGGGCCGAGGTGCGCACCCCCCACTCGGTGGTGTGCAGGGCGGCGTACGCCGCGACGCGGGCGAGCCCCGGCAGGCCGGGGTCCTGGTCGTCGTACTCGTGTCCGTTCAGCTGGTCAGTCATCCGCCCACTCCGAAGATCCACAGGTGCAGGAACCCGCCACCCAGACCCATGATCGCGCCGTGGGCGTAAAGCATCCACTCATCCTCCCGGATCGCGGCCCGCATCATCTCGACGAAGTCGCTCGGCGAGAGCTCCTTGGTGCGCCGTGCGACCAGGACCCGGATCTTCTCGGCCTGCCGGGCGCTGAAGACCGGGTCCTTGAACGGCGTCATGGTGTGGCCGACCGCCTCGGAGGCGACGGAGTCGCGGATCGTGTCGAACCGGTGCGCGCCGACCGCGACCCGCACGGCACCCCGGGCCGGGCCGGCCGCCTGGTCGATGGCCGGGCGCAACGCGGTCGCGAGCATCTGGCGGGTCCGGTCGCCCCGCGGTCCCTCGAGCAGGAAGTCGCCGATCCGCTCGAGGGTGATCACGTCGTCGGCGATGATCCGGGCGTAGACCTCGGCCGCCTGGTCCTGGCGGCGCAGGAACAGCCCGTGCCCCTTGATGCCGAGGATCCGGCGTGGCTCGGGCGGCTCGAAGATCAGCCACATGCCGAGCGCGTTGGTGACCCAGCCGACGATGACGCCCAGCACCGGCAGCAGCCACCACTGGTGGGCGATGCTGTCGGCCAGCGCCACCGGGATGCCGAGCAGGAACCCGAAGATGAAGCCGAACCACACCATCAGGTTCAGCTCGCGCTGGCCGAAGTCGCGGAAGATCCGGACCACCAGCGCCGGGTTCTCCTGGAAGTGGTCGATCACCATGATCTTGGGGTCGAGCAGCTGGTCGATGTGGATCCCGATCTCGGTCGTGACCCGGTTGACCACCGACGGCAGCTGCGCCTGGACCCGCTCGACCACGGCCTCGCGTACGGACAGGGGCAGGTCGAGCCACAGCCGCGGGTGCTCACGCCGCATCACCTCGTCGACCAGCTGAGGGATCTCGGGGCGGAACGTGGTGACGATGTGCTCGGCGATCCGGTCGGGCTCGAGCTGCTGGTAGAACTCCGCCGGCGTCCCGAGCTTGGCGATCGCCTTGTCGACGGCGATGCTGCCCATCTTGGCCGCGCGCGCGGGGATGATCCCCTGCCAGCCGATCCCACCCTGCAGCAGGCCGGGGATCTCCTGCACCTTCCGCGGCAGCAGGGTGGCCAGCTCGCGCATGCCGGGCACCGTGACGCCGTGGAAGCGCACCGGGCTGAAGAGCATCACCAGGCCGGACCAGTTGATCAGCCAGCCGACCACACCGGTGAACACCGGGATGCTGACGAACGCGACCCAGTCGACCTGGCTCGCCCACTCGGACACCCAGTCGGTCAGCCAGTCCACCCGCCGACAGTAGTGGGTTTCAGAGCCCCCGGCGCCAGACGACTACAGACCGACCGGCGTTGGGCTGGCGCAGGACCGGCAGCTTGTTGGGCGCGACGTCGGTACGCCGTACGGTCGCGGCCCGGCGCAGCGCCTCCCGGGTCGCCTCGAGCTCGGCGACGAGCTCCTCGTTGCGCGAGGCCAGGGCGATGACGCGGTTCTCGAGCTCGAGGATCCGGCGTACGCCCTCGATGCCGATGCCGGCCGAGGTCAGGTGGGAGATCTCGCGGAGCCGCTCGATGTCGCGCGCGGAGTAGCGACGGCCGCCGCCGACGGTGCGGCCGGGGGTGATCAGCCCGAGCCGCTCGTAGGTGCGCAGCGTCTGCGGGTGGAGCCCGGTCAGCTCGGCCGCGACGCTGATCACGAACACCGCGGCATCGGGGCCGGGTGCGGCGAACGGGTCGCGGCCGGCCATCACGCGCCCGCCTCGAAGAGGTTGGCGCGCAGCGGCTTGCCGGCCGTGGCCTCGCGGTAGGCCTCCACCGCCTGGCGCGCCGCGGCGTCGAGGACCGCCGGGACCTGGACCTCCACGGTCGCGAGCAGGTCGCCGGTGGTGCCGTCGGCCTTGTGAGCACCCTTGCCGCGCACCCGGAAGGTGCGGCCGTTGGGGGTGCCGGCCGGGATCTTGAGGGTGACCGGCGCCCCGGAGAGCGTCGGCACCTTGATCTCGGCGCCGAGCGCGGCCTCGTCGAAGGAGACCGGCACGGTCAGCGTCAGGTTGTCGCCCTTGCGTCCGAAGACCCGGTGCGCCGACACCTTGACCACGACGAACAGGTCGCCCGCGGGGCCGCCGTTCTCGCCGGCCGCGCCCTTGCCGCGCACCCGGATCCGCTGGCCGTCCTTGACGCCGGCCGGGATCCGCGCCTGGATCGAGCGCGCGGACAGGCCGCGCCCGTTGCCGTGGCAGGTGGGGCACTTCTCGTCGTAGACGAGCTGCCGGCCGCCGCACGCGGGGCACGACTCGTTCATCGAGAACCCGCCGCCGGTGGAGACCGTGACGTAGCCGGCGCCCTCGCACTCGGGGCAGACGCGCGGGCGGGTGCCCGCCTTGCCGCCGGTGCCGGAGCAGTCGGGACAGGGGGCGTCGGAGGTCAGCCGCAGCGAGATCGTGACGCCCTCGATGGCGTCGGTGAAGCTGATCGTCGCCGTGGTCTCGACGTCGGCGCCCTTGGCCGGGCGCCGCACCTGCTGGTGCGTACGCCGGCCGGCGCCGCCGCCGAACAGGTCACCGAACATGTCACCGAAGCCGCCCCCGCCTCCGGCCCGGTCGCGCAGCAGGTCGTCGAGGTTGAACCCGCCGCCCCCACCCCCGCGGGCACCACCGGGGAAGCCGCCGCCGGAGCCGTAGAGCTCGCGCATCTCGTCGTACTTCTTGCGCTTCGCGGTGTCGCCGACGACGTCGTAGGCCTCCGCGACCGCCTTGAACCTCTCGTGCTTCTTCTCGTCGCCGGGGTGCGAGTCGGGGTGGTTGGCGCGCGCGAGCTTGCGGTAGGCCTTCTTGATCTCGTCAGCCGGGGCGTCCTTCTTGACCCCGAGCACCTGGTAGAAGTCCTTCTGGGCCCAGTCGGCCCGGAACCCGTCCTTGTCACTCATCGCGCACCTCCCCTCTCATTCCTCAGGCGTACCAGGATCGACCACGAGCACCTGTGCGGCGCGCACCACGCGGTTGCCGATCTTGTAGCCGGCCTTGGCGATCACCTTGCAGGTGGTCACCGAGACGTCGGGATCCTCGCCGATGTGGGACAGCGCCTCGTGGACCGTGGGGTCGAAGGGGTCGCCGGCCTCCCCGAAACGGGTCAGCCCCAGACCGGTCACGACCCGCTCGAGCTGCTCGGCGACGGCCTTGAAGCCGTCGTCGAGCGGCCCGTGCTCACGCGCCCGGTCGATGTTGTCGAGGACCTCGACGATCGGCGTGAGCGCGGCGTACGTCGCGTTCTCGCGCACCAGCTCCCGGTCACGTTCGACCCGGCGCTTGTAGTTGAGGTACTCGGCCTGCAACCGCTGCAGGTCGGTGGTCAGCTCGGTGAGGTCCCGGCGCGTCCGCGTGAGGTCGTCCTCGAGCTCGGCGTCGCCGACCTCTCCGAGCTCGCCGGCCTCGCCCTGCTCGCTGTCAGCGGGCACGGTCTCGGTGGGCTCCTCCTCGACCTCGGTCTCGGTGGGCATCTCGGACGCGGGGTCCGGGTCGGTCACTTCGACTCGTCCTCGTCAGCCGGAGCCGCGTCGGTCTCGTCCACGATCTCGGCGTCGACGACGTCGTCGTCGGCCTCGCCCGTGGCGCCGGTAGCACCACCGGCCGCGGCCGACTCGGCCTCGGCGGCGGCGTACATCGCGGCACCCATCTTCTGGCTGGACTCACCGAGCTTGCTGACCGCGGCGGTCAGCGTCTCGGCGGACGACTCGGCGTCCTCGAGCAGCACCTTGAGCGCGTCGACGTCGGCCTGGACCTCGGTCTTGACGTCCTCGGGGATCTTCTCGGCGTTCTCGGCGAGGAACTTCTCGGTGGTGTAGACGAGCTGGTCGGCCTGGTTGCGGACCTCGACGGTCGCGCGACGCTGAGCGTCCTCCTCGGCGTACTGCTCGGCCTCCTTGACCATCCGGTCGATCTCGTCCTTCGACAGCGCGGAGCCACCGGAGATCGTCATCGACTGCTCCTTGCCGGAGCCCTGGTCCTTGGCGGACACGTGGACGATGCCGTTGGCGTCGATGTCGAAGGTGACCTCGATCTTGGGGATGCCTCGCGGCGCCGGCGGCAGGCCGGTGAGCTCGAAGTTGCCGAGGGGCTGGTTCTGGCCCCACATCTGGCGCTCGCCCTGGGCGACCTTGATCTCGACCGACGGCTGGTTGTCGTCGGCAGTCGTGAAGATCTCCGAGCGCTTGGTCGGGATCGTGGTGTTGCGCTCGATCAGGGTGGTCATGACGCCGCCCTTGGTCTCGATGCCGAGGGACAGCGGGGTGACGTCGAGGAGCAGGACGTCCTTGACCTCGCCCTTGAGCACGCCGGCCTGCAGCGCGGCACCGACGGCGACGACCTCGTCGGGGTTGACGCCCTTGTTGGGCTGCTTGCCACCGAGGAGCTCGGTGACCAGCTCGCCGACGGCGGGCATGCGGGTCGAGCCACCCACGAGGACCACGTGGTCGATCTTGTCGATCGCGACGCCGCCGTCCTTGAGGACGTTCTTGAACGGCGCCTTGGTGCGGTCGAGCAGGTCGGCGGTCATCTTCTGGAACTCGCTGCGGGTCAGCTTCTCCTCGAAGTGCAGCGGGCCGGACTCGCCGTGGGTGATGTAGGGCAGGTGGACCGTGGTCTCGCTCGAGGACGACAGCTCGATCTTGGCCTTCTCAGCGGCCTCCTGGAGGCGCTGCTTGGCGATCTTGTCGGCCGCGAGGTCGACACCGTTGTTGTCCTTGAACTTCTTGACCATCCACTCGACGACGCGGTTGTCCCAGTCGTCACCACCGAGGTGGTTGTCACCGGAGGTCGCCTTGACCTCGACGACGCCCTCACCGATCTCGAGCAGGGACACGTCGAACGTGCCGCCACCGAGGTCGAAGACGAGGATCGTCTGGTCGTCGCCCTTGTCGAGGCCGTAGGCCAGCGCGGCCGCGGTCGGCTCGTTGACGATCCGGCTCACGTTGAGGCCCGCGATCTCGCCGGCCTCCTTGGTGGCCTGGCGCTGGGCGTCGGAGAAGTACGCCGGCACCGTGATCACGGCGTCGGTGACGGTCTCGCCGAGGTAGGCCTCGGCATCCCGCTTGAGCTTCTGCAGGACGAAGGCGCTGATCTGCTGGGCGGTGAACGACTTGTCGTCGATCTTGACCGTCCAGTCGGTGCCCATGTGGCGCTTCACCGACCGGATCGTCCGGTCGACGTTGGTGACGGCCTGGCGCTTGGCGACCTCGCCGACCAGCACCTCACCGTTCTTGGCGAAGGCGACGACCGACGGGGTGGTGCGGGTGCCTTCCGCGTTTGCGATGACGGTGGGTTCGCCACCCTCCAGGACCGACACGACGCTGTTCGTCGTGCCGAGGTCGATGCCGACCGCACGTGCCATGGTTCGTTACCTCCGGTGAGTTGAGTCTGTGATGCAGCCATCCTTCGCCGCGGCGGCGAGTCTGGCAAACAAGTTGAGTCCGATCAACTCAAGTTTGCTCATCCGGTTCAACGGAGGTCCGCCGCCGGTTGTTCCCGCGGTGGGACGTTTGTTTCCCGGTCCGCTGCTTCCCGGTCCGCTCCCAGGTCCGTTTCCCGCGCGACAGGCGGTGGCGTCGCGACCACGATCGAGGCACCGGGCTCGGTCTCGCCACCGCGACCGCCCTGGCTCGCGGCGGCTCGGCCGTCGTCGTCGCCGGCCGTGACGCCGCCGCGGCTCGGGCGACGGCCGACGGCCTGCTGGCGGAGGGGCTCAGCGCCGAGGCGGTGACCATGGACGTGGCCCGGCCACAGAGCATCGCCGCGGCCGCCGAGACGATCCGGGTCCGCCACGGCAGGCTCGACGTGCTGGTGAACAATGCCGGGATCCTCCCGGAGGCCGCGAGCTCAGCGGCCCCGGAGTTCCTCGACGCCGCCGTCCTCGCGCACACCTTCGAGACCAATGTCTTCGGTGCCGTGGCGGTCATCGAGGCGTTCCTGCCCCTGCTGCACCTCAGCGACGCGGGGCGCATCGTCAACGTGTCCTCCACGATGGGATCGCTGAACGACCAGTCGGATCCGGACTCGCCGTACTACTCGACGGTCGTGCCGGCCTACCAGGCATCGAAGGCGGCGCTGAACAGCATCACCATCGGGCTCAGCAAGCGTCTCGCCGGCACCCCGCTGAAGGTCACCTCGGTCTGCCCGGGCTGGGTGCAGACCGACCTGGCACCCGGCAACCGAGAGCAGGCCCCGACGAGCGCCGACGAGGCGGCCCGGGTCGTCGTGCGGGCCGCGACCCTGCCCGCACCCGCCGCCTCGGGAACCTTCGTCGACAGCGCCGGAACGGTCCCGTGGTGAGCGCGGCCCGAGAGCTCACGCGCCGCCGGCGCGGCCCAGCAGCCGCAGGCCCACGTCGACCACCGAGACGCGCGGCAGCGAGGTGACCTCCCCCAGCGGCACCCAGCGCGCCTCGTCGGTGGTGCCGTCGAGCTCGTGGGTCAGCTCGCCGCCGACGACCGTGGCGTCGAACAGGACACGGACCGCCTTCATCGGCCGGCCCGAGCCGTTCAGGCGCCGCTCGCCCGGGACCACGTGGGTGTCGACCGCGAGCAGCCGGCCCAGCCGGACGTCGTACCCGGTCTCCTCGCGGAGCTCGCGCACCGCCGCCGCCTCCACGGACTCGTGCAGCTCCACACCGCCGCCCGGCAGCGTCCACAGCGGACGGTCCCCCTCGTTCCACAGCGCCAGCAGGATCCGGTCCTGGTCGTCGACGACCAGCGCGTAGGCGGCCAGCCGGGTGTCGTAGTCGGTGTAGTGCGGAAGTTCACTCACCGCTGCATTGTCCCCGGTAGACACGTTTGGACGCTGCTGGTTTCGTCGGGGTCATGACCGTTCCCACCATCACGCTCAACGACCAGACGACCATCCCCCAGCTCGGGTTCGGCGTCTTCCAGGTGCCCCCGGACCAGACCGCCGCGACGGTGACGCAGGCCTTCGAGGTGGGCTACCGCCACATCGACACCGCGCAGATGTACCAGAACGAGCGGGAGGTCGGCGACGCGATCCGGGCCGCGGCCATCCCCCGCGAGGAGCTCTACGTCACCAGCAAGCTCAACAACGGCTTCCACCGTCCCGACGACGCGCGGCGCGCCTTCGACGAGACCATGCAGAAGCTCGGGCTCGAGCAGCTCGACCTGTTCCTGATCCACTGGCCGCTGCCCACGCTGTCCGACGGCGACTTC
>JBAZRQ010000017.1:0-11513 GCA_041662925.1 Nocardioides sp.
GAGGCCCCCGGCATGCCCTACGCCCACCCCACCGTCGAGCACTACACGCCGCTGTTCATCACCCTCGGCGCCGCGACCGCCCCCGACGAACCCGGCCTGCAGGTCATCGACGGCTTCTGGATGGGCCTGTCGAAGCGCTCGCTCCAGGTCGCCTAGGCCGGAAGGTTCCGGACCTTTCGCCGTCGTTCCGGCGGGTTGCAACTCCCCGGAACGACGGCGATCTCAGCAGATGCTGAGATCCGCCGCTCCCCCGTCAGGCACCCGTGATCGCGTCCAGCTCGACCAGGTCGGCCTCGGTGGGCTGCCAGCGCAGGGCGTGGGCGTTGGCGCGCACCTGGTGGGCCGAGGTGGCGCCGGAGATGACCGAGGCGACGGCGAGCTGGGCGGCGAGGCCGGCGATGGCGAGGTGAGCACGGACAGCTCACGGTCTCGCGTGACGCGGCCCACCACCGGCCGGCCCGCGACCTTCAGACCGAGAAGCGGCTGACCAGCTCCTTGAGCTCCGCAGCCATCGTGGCCAGGTCGGTGGCCGACTGCAACGTGTTCTGCGCGCCCTGGCGGGTGTCGTCGGCCGCGCTCGCGACCTGGGTGACGTCCGAGGCGATCCCGTTGGCGCCTGCAGCCGCCTCCGTGACACTGCGGGCGATCTCGTTGGTCGTGGCCGTCTGCTCCTCGACCGCCGAAGCGATGGTCGTCTGGATGTCGTTGATCCGACCGATCACCTCGGAGATCTCGCTGATGGCAGACACCGCGCCCCGGGTGTCGCCCTGGATCGCCTCGATCTTCTTTCCGATGTCCTCGGTGGCGCGCGCGGTCTCCTTGGCCAGCTCCTTGACCTCGTTGGCCACGACCGCGAAGCCCTTGCCGGCGTCACCCGCCCGGGCCGCCTCGATGGTGGCGTTCAGGGCCAGCAGGTTGGTCTGCTGGGCGATCGAGGTGATCACCTTGATCACCTGACCGATCTCGGCGCTGGACTCCCCGAGGTTGGCGACGGTGCCCTGTGCCGAGCTGGCGACCGTCACCGCGCCCGTGGCGACTGAGGCCGCCTCCGTGGCGTTCTGTGCGATCTCGCGGATGCTGGCGGTCATCTCCTCCGCGGCGCTGGCCACCGTCTGGATGCTGGCCGAGATCTGGACCGAGGCTCCCGACGCACTCGCAGCCCTGTCGGAGGTGAGGGTCGCACCCTCCCCCATGCCCTGCGAGAGGATCGTCAGCTGCTCGGAGGCGACCGCGAGCGCGTCGGCGGTCTGCCCGATGTTGATCATGCTCTCCCGCAGCGTCGCGATCAGCGAGCTGAGACCACCCGCCAGCTGCCCGACCGCGTCGTCTCCACCGACGTTCAGCTCCTGCGTGAGGTCACCGGCACTGGCAGCCCGTACGACGTCCAGGACGATGTCGACCTTCTCGGCCATCTCGGCCGCGGCGGCGCGCTGCTGGCCCTCCTTCTCGATCCGCTCCAGCGCCGCGGAGACCAGGCGGCCGATGTTGCGCAGCGCGTCGAGCCGCTGGGGCGCGGGGTCGAGGGTCTCTGTGGCGAAGAAGTCCATCGTCGCGACGACCCGGCCACCCATGAGGAGGGGGAAGCAGACCCCGGACCGAACGCCGACCCGCTGCGCCACCGGCGCCCGGACACAGTCGGTCATCTCCCCGATGTCCTGGGTGAAGAACAGGTCCTGCGTGGCCCACGCGCGCCCCGAAAGGCCGACTCCGCGAGCGAACGACGCCTCCAGCGTCACCTTGCGGAACTCCGCACCCACGTCACCCGACTCCAGCTGGAACTTCAGCGTGTTGTCCCCCTCGTCGATCGCCCAGTACGAGCCGTAGGCCCACCCGAACTCCGCTCGCACCGTGTCCAGCGCCATCTGCACGGCCTCGTCGACCGTGCCGGCGGCGCTCAGGCCCACGAGCACCTTGTTGACCGCACCGGAGTCGCTGATCGACTCCGCCAGCTGCCGCTCGGCCGCCAGCTTGTCGGTGATGTTCTCCCACGTCGCCATCGCGCCGACGTACCGCCCGTCCTCGTCGCGGATCGCGTGCACCGTGAGGTCCAGCGTCTCGGGCCCCACCTCGATGTTGGCCCGGCGCGGGAGGTCGCTGCCGTCGCGGAGGAGCTGGCGCTGGCGCTGGGGGTGCTTGTGGAAGATGTCGATGTTCGAGCCGACGATCTCGTCGACCGAGATGGGGATCCAGTCGGCCAGGCGCAGCAGGCCCTCGCGGGTGGCGTCGTTGACGTAGGTGATGTTGAGGTCGAGGTCGCAGAGCATCACCCGGGTCGGGATCGCGTCGAGCACGCCGGGCAGCGACCTGAGGTCCACCGCCTCGGGCACCGAGACGGCCTTGGGCTTGGCGCGGCCGTTGGTGCTGGGCATGGTGTCCATCTCGGTCACGGTGTTCCTCCGGGGTTGGTGGTGTCGGGCGTGGTGGTGACGTCGACCGCGCGGTCGGCATCGACGATGAGCAGGATCGATCCGGCGAGCGGCATCACGCCGCGCAACACGTCCTGGATCCCGGGGGGCAGGTTGGCCGGGGTGGGCTGGAGCTCGGCGTCGGCGGTGTCGATCACGTCGCCGACGGCATCGACGAGGAGCGAGACCACCTCTCCGCGACTGCGGACGATGACGTTGGCGGGCAGCTCCTCCTCGGGCCGAGGCGGTAGCCCGAGGCGGCAGCGGAGGTCCAGCGCGGTCACGATCTGACCGCGCAGGTTGATCAGGCCGTGGACGGCGTGCGGCGCGCGCGGCACCGCGGTCATCCGCTGGTAGCGCAGCACCTCCTGCACCTGCTCGACCGGCACGCCCAGGAAGAGTCCGTCGACCCAGAACGTGCAGCACTGCTGTCCCGGGGACATGACGTCGCGGGTCGTGGTGATGGTCATGAGATCAGCTCCCGCGGTCGTACGACGGCGTCGAGGTCGACCAGGTCGGTCACCCGGTCCTGGACGACGGCCGAGCCCAGCACGCCGACGCGACGGCCCACCTCGGTGGCGACGATGGCCTCGTCGACCACGTCGAGCACCTGGTCGATGACGATCCCCACCCGGCGACCAGCCTCCTCGTGGACGACCACGGAGATCTGGTCGCGCTCCCCGGGGGTCTCCGGCAGCCCGATGGCCGGCGCCAGACGCAGCAGCGGGAGGATCCCGTCGCGGTACTGCACGACCTCGGCGAGACCCGAGCGCTCGATGCGGGAGGCGTCGAACTCCTCCAGCCGTGACACCGCGGTGAGCGGCAGCGCCGCCCGCCGATGGTTGGAGACCTCGAGCACCAGGAGGGCCTGACTGCCGACGTCGGCTCCCACAGCGACCGTGTCGGTGAGCTCCGTCGGGGTCAGGGCTCGCACGCGGGCGATCCCGCCCACGTCGAGGATCAGCGCCACCTGGCCGTCACCCATGATCGTGGCTCCGGCATAGAGCGGCAGCGCCTTGAGCTGTCGTCCGATCGGCTTGACCACGATCTCTTGGGTGTCGTGGACCTCGCCGACGCAGAGCCCGAATCGGATGTCGTCGGCCTGCACGACCACGACGGTGAGCGCGTCGGTCTGGGGGCGGGTGCCCGTGAGGGTCTCCCCCAGCGAGACCAGCGGCAGCAGGCGACCACGCAGCCGCAGGACCGGCGCGCCGGCGAGGGTGTCGACGCCGTCGCGCAGGTCCTGCCCCTCGAGGCGCACCAGCTCGACGAGGTTGGCCTGCGGGATCGCGTATCGCTCACCGCTCTCGGCGACCACCAGGGCCGGGATGATGGCGAGGGTGAGTGGGATCCGGACACGACAGGTCGTGCCGGTCCCGACCGTGCTGAGGATGTCGACGCTCCCACCGATGCGCTCGATGTTGGTGCGCACGACGTCCATGCCCACCCCTCGCCCGGAGACGTTGGTGACCGCGGCGGCCGTGGAGAAGCCGGCCCGGAAGATCAGGTCGAGGACCTCTCGAGGCTCCATGCCGGCGTAGGCCTCACGGGTGATGACGCCGCGGGACACCGCCGCCTCCCCGATCTTGACCGGATCGATGCCCGCCCCGTCGTCGGTGATCTCGATGACCACCTGCCCGCTCTCGTGGTAGGCGCGCAGCTGCAGGCGCCCCGCCTGCGGCTTGCCCGCGGCCACCCGCACCTCGCGCGGTTCGAGACCGTGGTCGAGGGCGTTGCGTACGAGGTGGGCCAACGGGCCCTTCAGCGCTTCGAGGAGGGAGCGGTCCAGCTCGGTGTCGTGGCCCTCCATCTCCAGCTCCACCTCGCGCCCCAGCTGGTGGGCCAGGTCGCGCACGATCCGCGGCATCTTCGACCACACCTGGGCCATCGGCTGCATGCGCGTGCGCATCACGTTCTCCTGCAGCTCGCTGGCGACGAGGTCCAGCCGCTGGGCCGCCCGTCCGAGCTCGATGTCGTCGGAGGCCTCGGCGCGCTGGAGGATCTGGTTGCGGGTCAGCACCAGCTCCCCCACGAGCTGGACGAGGCTGTCGAGGAGCTCGATGTCGACCCGCACCGAGGAGTCCACGACACCGCGCTTCTCGGTGTCGTCGCCGGGCTCCTCCGCCGCGACGGGCGTCCGGGCGGCGGGCTCCTCCGGCTCCGGCTCGGGCACGGGCACTGCCTGCGGGGCCGGCTCACACAGGACGACGGGCTCCTCGACCACCGGGGCGACCGGGACCGGCACGGGTTCGCCTGCTGGGTCGCCTGCCGGGTCGCTCTCGCCGTCCAGGACCCGCTGCAGGGCGGCGACCACTGCGTCGACCTCGACCGCCGGGTCGGTGTCGAGCCCGTCGCGCTCGACACCCTCGAGCAGTGCGCGCACGGTGTCGACCATGCTGAGCAGGACGTGGGTGACCTCGGCGTCCATCGTCATCTTGCCGTCACGCAGCCGCGACAACAGGTTCTCGCCGACGTGGGTGAGGCTCTCGAGACGGTGGAAGGCCAGGAAGCCGCTGGTCCCCTTGATCGTGTGGATGGTGCGGAAGACGCTCGAGAGGAGCTCGCGCGAGCCCGGGCTGCGCTCGAGCTCGACCAGGTCACGATCGAGGTGGTCCAGGTTCTCGTGGCTCTCCACGAGGAACTCCGAGATGATCTCGGCGTCGTCGTTCATGGGTCCTCCCCTGCGCGCGGCGCGCGTCGGAGGTCCCATCGGCGCCCGCGGCGGGGAGTTGAGCAATCCAGGTGGCCCCGGATGGCGGATCGGCGGTGATCTACTCCGGCCGGTTGCGCAGCGCCTCGGCGAGCGAGGCGACGGCCTGCTCGCTGGGCGACGCAGCGTCGCGGTTGCTGGACTCGAGCTCCCGGAGCAGCTCGGCGCGGTGGACCGCGACCGAGCGCGGAGCGTCGATCCCGACCCGCACGACGTCTCCGCGCACCTCGAGGATCGTGATGGTCACGTCGTCCCCGACAACCACGCTCTCCCCGGCGCGACGACTCAGAACCAGCATGGCGCCCACGCTACCGCTCGCACGTCGGTACGTCGGACAGGTACCGCGCCGCCGTGGGTCACGGCACGATCAGCCCACCAACGGGGTGGAGATCGAGAGCAAGGGGTCGTCGAGGATGACCTGGCGCGCCTTGCGGGTGACGGTGTTGACCAGGACGGGAGCCGCCAGGTTGGCGGTCGTGCTGCCGAGGGAGTCGCCGGCGTTGAGCACGACCAGCACGAGGACGTCGTCGGCCGAGGTGATCTCCAGCTCGGCGACCGTCGCGTCGTCGATGACCGGCGCGTAGTCGGGGAAGAACGCCGAGGGCGGCAGCACCAGGAAGCGCAGGTCGGGATCCTCCAGCGAGCGCAGGGCGCAGAGCACGCCGGTGTCGTCGGCCCCGCCGGTGCTGTCGAGCTGCACCAGCGCGAACTGCCGCAGGTCAGGGAAGCCCGGCAGCGGCTGGACGAGCTCGATCACGGGGATGTCGGGCATGGGTCTCCTGAGGACGGCGGACGCACTCGGGATCATCGCAGAAAGTCCAGCAGGCTGGGTTGCATGACCCGGGCGGTCGAGGCGAGCGCGGCCTGGTAGGCGACCTCCTGCATCTTCAGGTCGACCATCGCGCGGGGCAGGTCGGTGTTCTCGACCTCGGACAGCGAGGTCGTGAGGTCGAGCACGGCGTCCCGGCCCCGCTGGGCGGCCTGCTCGATGCGCGAGTAGCGGGCGCCGGCGGTGGCGCGGACCGAGCCGAGGTCCTCGAGCCGCCCCTCGAGCGCGCCGAGACCCGCGCGGATACCGGTGGTGTCGCCCGTGCGGAGCGAGACGACGAGCGCGTCGAGGTCGTCGAAGAGCGAGGCTCCGTCCGGCCCGACGACATCGGTGCCGGCCACGTCGACGCGCACCTTCACCCCGTCGGCGATGGTGCGGTTGACCTCTCCCGGCACCCCGACGTAGGCCCCCGAGGCGTCGAAGGCCGTGGCGCCGGGCGTCACGCCGCCGAAGATGGGCCGGCCGAGGTAGGTCGTGTTGCCGGCCGCGACCAGACCGTCGCGGATCTGCTCGACCTCCGTGGCCAGGGCCTCGCGTGCGGTCTGCGAGGTGGTGCCGGAGCTGGCGCCCTGGAGACCGAGCTCGCGCGCCCGTCGTACCTGGTCGGACATGCCGGCGAGGGTCTGGTCGACCGTCCCGAGCCAGCCGATGCCGTCCTCGGCGTTGCGGACGTACTGCGTCTGGTCGGCGATCGAGGAGCGGATCCGCATGGCCGCCGTGGTCTGCGTGGGCGAGTCGGACGGGCGGTTGAGCACCCGCCCGGTGGAGATCTGCTCCTGCACCGTGGCCAGCCGCGAGAGGCCGAGCTGCAGCGAGCTGACCGACCGGTCGGTGAGCATGTTCTGGGTGACGCGCATGGTGGTCATCAGCGCAGCAGTCCTGTCCGGTTGATGAGGGTATCGAGCACGGAGTCCATGACGCTGATGACGCGCGAGGCGGCCTCGTAGGCACGCTGGGCCTGGAGCATCGAGACGGTCTCCTCGTCGAGGTTGACGCCCGAGAGCTGCTCGCGGGCGCCGTCGACCTGCTGGGTCAGGAGGCCCTGCGAGGCCGACAGCCGCTGCACGGAGGCGACCTCCGTGCCGAAGGCGTTGACCAGTCGCTGGTAGTCACCGTCGGCCGCTCCCGTCACGCCGAGCAGGTCGGCGTTGGACCCGTCCAGCCCGCCACCGGGAACGCCGGAGCCCGCCACCAGGTCGGGGTCGGTGAGCGCGACGGTGAGAGTGCCGGCCGCGTCGGCCGGGTCGTAGGAGAAGAGCGGCTGACCAGCTGTCCCGGCGATGTCGTAGCCGGCACCGTGCTGGGCGTTGACCGCGTCGGCGAGAGTCCGGGCGAAGGCGCTCAGCCCGTCGGCGTACGCCGGCAGGGTCGTCGTCAGCAGGTCCGCGACCGCACCCACCTCGCCTCGCAGCCCGGTCGGCACCATCGTGGTCGTCGCGCCGCTGGCGACCGCGAGGCTGACGGGCAGCCCGTCGTCACCCCCGCTCGCGGTGACGCCCCCGGTGATCTGGAAGGCGCCCGCGTCCTTGCCGGTCACCAGGGCGACACCCCCCACCGTGACGTCGAGACCGCCGTCGGCACGCACGGTCGCGACCGAACCGGTGAGCTCGGAGAGCCGCAGCGCCAGCTGGTCACGCTGGTCGAGCAGGGTGCCGGCCTCGGTGCCGTTGAGCTTCGCGACGGCGACGTTGGCGTTGGTGGCAGCGAGCTCTGAGGCGACCGTGTTGACCTCACTGACCATCGCCTGCAGGCGGTAACGCTGGTCGGACTGCTCCGTGGCGACGTTGGTGGCCTGGTTGCGGATCGCTCCGGCCACGGTCTCGGCGCGGGCGAGGAGCTGACTGCGGGCGGCGTCTCCACCGGGGTCGTTGGCCAGGTCGTGCCACCCCGAGCGAAACTCCGCCATGGCGGCCGCCACGCCGTTGTCACCGGGCTCGCCGATACCGCTCTCGACCCGACGCAGCACCCCTGCCCGCACGTCGAGATAGCTCTGCGCTCCGTGCTCGCGACGCGCGCGAGCGTCGAGGAAGCTGTCGACCATGCGCTCGGTCGCGCCGGTGGCGACGCCACCCCCGACCCCGTCGTAGCGGGACCACATGGCCGGTTGGGCCGGGGCGCCGATGGCGGTGCCCTCGACGCGACGCCGCGCATAGCCCTCGGTGGTCGCGTTGGCGATGTTGTTGGCCGCCACGTCCATGGCGACGCGGTTGAAGCGCAGCGCCGTCAGCGCGGTGTTGAGCGAGGAAAGGGTCCCGGCCACGTCACAGCCTCCGGTCGACCAGCCGTCGTGCGGGCGCGCTCACGACCGCGGACCCGTCCGGGCTATAGCTGTCGGTGGCGTCGCCGATGGTCAGGAGCGCCTCGCGCGCCGCGCGGTAGCCGCTGGTGATCAGGTCCCGGTTGGTGTCGGCCAACGCCTCGACCTCGGCGGTCATCTTCACGAAAGCATCACGGTGGTCGAGCAGGATGGAGCGCCACGGCTCCTCGACCGACTCGGCCAGGGCACGCAGGGACGGGTGGGCCGCGAGGCCGGAGTCGGCCGCCGCCTCGTCCGCAGCGATGGCGCGCAGGACCTCGGTCTCGCGCAGCATCTCGAGCACAGCCTCCACCTCCTGCGCGGCGCGCATCAGCCACCGCGAGCGTGCGCTCGCGAGCACCAGCTGCTCGACCTCCAGCTTGTAGAGCAGCAGCCCTAGTAGCTCGCGTTCACGCCAAAGGACCAGTGACAGCTTCTCCATCGCGACCGCACCTCCTTCCTCGACAGCAGCGCAGTCCGACAGCACCCCTATCGGCCGGTCGCCGGACCTATCTGAGGAGTTCCCCCGATCCGCGCCGAGGTGCTGCTGGGACCCCGCTCACTGGGGTGCCTCTAGTCACTTCGGGCTATGCCAGGTGTTACTCCGAGTCACGTCGTTCGTGGCCGTCTTCACACTTCCTGTATCCCCTCCCGGGGTCCCAGGATGGGCCTGTGCCCCCCACATCCCCCCAGCTCGAAGCCACCGACGCGCTTGTCGTCGACAACATCACCCTCGTCGGTCACATCGTTCGCGAGACCATGTCCCGCGTGCCCTCCCACGTGAACCGCGAGGACCTCAGCTCGGCCGGCATGATGGCGCTGGTCAAGGCGTCGCGGGCCTTCGAGGCAGACCGTGGCGTCCCCTTCGCCCGCTACGCCGCCACGCGGATCCGAGGTGCGATCCTCGACGAGCTACGCGGCATCGACTGGGCCTCGCGTGCCGTACGACGACGCAGCCGCGACCTCGACGCCACGCGCACCCAGCTGGCCGTCACGCTCGGCCGCAGCCCCTCCAACGCCGAGGTCGCCTCGGCGCTGGGTATCGCACTGGCCGAGGTCGAGGGCAACGACGAGGACATCGCCCGTGCCAATGTGCTCTCGCTGCAGGGCACGACGGAGGCCGGCCTCGTCGAGACCCTGGTGAGCCCGACCGCCGGCCCGGCGGACCTGCTCGAGCACCAGGAGCGGCTGCAGTACCTCGTCGCGGCCATCGACGAGCTGCCCGAGCGTCTGCGCGTCGTCGTGACCGAGTACTTCATCGCAGAGCGGCCCATGGCTGAGATCGCTGCGGAGCTCGACGTGTCGGAGTCACGGGTCTCCCAGATCCGCGCCGAGGCCCTGGTGCTGCTGCGCGACGCGCTCAACGCCGCTCTCGACCCCGACCTCGTCGCCCCGCACCCGCGGCCCGACGGCTGCGCCGCCCGCCGCCGCGACGCCTACTTCGCCGCGGTCGTCGAACGGCACGCCTCCGGACAGCGTGGCGCCCAGCGGAGCCGCCTGGACGCCACGGGCTGACCTCTCGGCGCTGTCGCTCCTGATTTCTCCCGTCGAATTCCTCAGGCCTCGCGGGGCCGGGTCGATCTGGATGCCACGGAGTCCACGGACGGACTCCAGTGGGACTCATACCAGGAGGGAACATCATGAGCCTTCGCATCAACCAGAACATCGACGCCTTCAACTCGTACCGCAACCTGTCGGTCACCCAGGGGCAGATGTCCAAGTCGCTCGAGAAGCTGTCCAGCGGCTTCCGCATCAACCGGGCCGCGGACGACGCCGCCGGTCTCGCCATCTCCGAGGGCCTGCGCTCACAGGCCGGCGGGCTCAAGGTCGCTGTCCGCAACGCCCAGGACGGCATCTCGGTCGTGCAGACCGCGGAAGGGGCGCTGACCGAGGTCCACTCGATCCTCCAGCGCATGCGTGACCTGGCCGTCCAGGCCGGCAACGACACCAACAACGCCGACGCCCGCACCGCGATCGCCGGCGAGGCCACGCAGCTGCAGTCGGAGCTGTCCCGGATCGCGGGCGCCACCAACTTCAACGGCACCAAGCTGCTCGACGGATCGGCGAACACCCTGGAGTTCCAGGTCGGCGCCGGCTCGTCCTCGGGCGACAACACGATCTCGTTCAACTTCGACACCGCCGACGTCGCGGCCGTCTCCACCGCCCTGTCCACGGGTGGCGGCAACGAGTACGCCGTGGTCACGCCGACCGCGGTCACCGGCAACTGGACGTTCACCACCACCGGTGTCGTCGCGTCCTCCACCGTCGCGATGGGCGCGGCCGGTACCCACACCTCCGTCCAGGACGTGGCCGACCACCTCAACGGCGACACCGGCTTCGCGGCCAGCTTCCGGGCGACCGTCAACCAGGACAACGAGCTGGTCGTCAACGCCACCAACGGTGGCACGCTGGCCACGACCGCCCCCGGCACCGGTGGTGCCGCTGGTGCGGCCGTCGCCGGTGGCATCTCCTTCAACACCGCCGCCAACGCCCGCAACGCGGTCGACGCCATCGACACCCAGATCAAGGCGGTCTCGACCGCTCGCGCCAACCTGGGCTCGGTGCAGAACCGGTTCGAGCACACCATCAACAACCTCAACGTGGCCATCGAGAACACCTCGGCCGCCGAGAGCCGCATCCGCGACACCGACATGGCCCAGGAGATGATGCAGTTCACCCGGGCGCAGATCCTGTCGCAGGCCGGCACCGCGATGCTCGCCCAGGCCAACTCCGCACCGCAGAGCGTGCTGAGCCTCCTGCGCGGCTGATCCTGGGTCCCGGGCCTCCCGCCCGAGACCTCCGCGGCACGCCGCACCACACCTCGTCAGGGTGGGGGTGAGCACCCACCAGCTCACCCCCACCCCGACAGCACCCCATGACTGCAGGGCAGGAGGACACCGTGGCCACGACCAGCATCAGCGGCCTCTCCAGCGGACTCGACACCGCCACCATCATCGACCAGCTCATGCAGCTGGAGGCGATCCCGCAGAGCCGACTCAAGAGCCGCGTCGCGACGGAGCAGTCCCTCGTCAGCACGCTCCGGACGCTCAACACGAAGGTCGCCGTCCTCAACAGCGCGGCCGAGGCTCTGGCACGGCCCGCCGCCTGGGCACCCCTGGTCTCCTCGTCGTCCGACAGCGGCGTCACGGTGAGCACCGGCGCGGCCCTCGCGCCCACGAACCTCACCGTCACCGTCACCGCCGTCGCCAAGACCCACCAGCTGGGCTTCGCGACCTCGGCTGCTTTGACCGACCAGGTCACCGGCGCCTCGAG
>JBAZRQ010000018.1:0-11451 GCA_041662925.1 Nocardioides sp.
CCTCGTCCATCTCGTGGCGCAGCTCGTACGTCGAGCAGCGGACCACGATCCGCTCTCGCGTCGTGATCCGGCGCGCGCGTCGCAGGTCGTCGTTCCACTGCGACACCTCCATGTGGAACATGCCGTCGACCTCGAGCACCAGCACTTGGCCGTCAGCGAGGTCCCACTCGCAGTCGGTCCACCGCCGGCGCCCGGCCCGGTCGACACGCTTTCGCTGCCGGTGCGGCGGGGGCATGCCGAATCGTCGGCACATCCGCCGTACGTCGAGCTCCGAGAGCGAGTGTGACCCGCCAGCCGCGTCACTCAACGTCCGCTTGAACGGCTTGGCCCGGCGCAACGGCCGCAGCTTGTCGACCCACTCGATCATCCGGTCCGCAGTGGTCAGCCGTTGCTGCACCACCGCGGCGAGCACGCCGTGCGCCGGTCGCACCTGTGCGTCGTACCCCGCCCAGAGGAGCACTCCCGGCTCCAAGCGGCATCGCGGGATCCCGGGGTTGGGGCTGAGCAGCAGCTTGAACGGGCGACGGGAGCGGAAGAAGTGCACGCCCGGCACCGGCTCGAAACTCAGCTCGTCGTCGACGAGCACCGTGATGTCGTCGCGCCCCCATCCCGTGAGACCGTGCACCTCCGCTGCGGTCAAGCCGCCCAGCATGCTGCGCGGTCCGGCGTGGAGCACCGCGAGCCACCGTCGTTGCTCCAGCGAGAGAGGCCCGGTCGTGGTGCCGATGACCCGCGGCGTCAGCTCGACCCAGCGGCCGGCCGCGATCTGGTTGCGGACCCGGAACCGATCGATGCCTTGAGCCAGCAGCTGCCGCCGCGCGACCACCCCCGCCTGCTCGTCGATGAGGTCGCGCAGTGCCTGTTTCATGAGGATGCTTCTTCCCCGCTCGAACTCGTCGAGCAGGTTGTCCACAGGGCAATTCGCGGGGAGCGGGTTGTGTGCCTGACGGTGCGGCGGAGCGCACTGTCAGGCACACGACCCCACTAGCGTGGGGTGCATGAGGTACGCCCACACGGTCGAGCAGGTACGCGCGGCGGAGGAGACGCTGCTGGCCCAGCAGCCCGAAGGGGCGCTGATGCAGCGCGCGGCACACGGGCTGGCCTACGCCGTGCTCGACCTGCTCGGCTCGGCGTACGGCCGGCGGGTGCTGCTGCTGGTCGGTCCGGGCAACAACGGCGGCGACGCGCTGTACGCCGGTGTGGTGCTCGCGCGCCGCGGATGCGCCGTCGAGGCGTGGCTGGTCACCGACCACACCCACCCCGCGGGACTGGAGGCGCTGCGTGCGGCCGGAGGCCGGGTCGTGGGCCTCAGCGAGCTCCCCGGCGCACTCTCAGGCACACGACCCGACCGCGCCGACGTGGTGGTCGACGGGATCCTCGGCATCGGCGGCCGCCCCGGGCTCCCGGACACCGCGATCGACGCGCTGAGACACCTCGTGGGCATCCCGATGGTCGCGGTCGACATCCCCTCCGGAGTCGACGTCGACACGGGTGAGACCCCGGACCACCACGCACGAGCCGATGTCACGGTCACGTTCGGCACCCACAAGGTCGCGCACCTGGTCGACCCGGCGGCGTCGGCGTGCGGCGTGGTCGAGCTGGTCGACCTCGGGCTCGACCTCCCGCCGGCCCAGGTCGAGTCGCTCCAGCCCGCCGACGTGGCCCGGCTGCTCCCGCGCCCCAGCAGCGACTCCCACAAGTACACCCGCGGTGTCGTCGGCGTCCGCGCCGGCTCCACGGACTACCCCGGGGCGGGGCTGCTCAGCGTCGCCGGCGCCGCGAGCGGCCTGTGCGGCATGGTCCGGTACGTCGGTGACGCCGACGTCGCCGCCCGCGTGCGCACCGCCCACCCGGAGGTGGTCGGCGCGGGGCAGGTCCAGGCGTGGGTGGTCGGCTCGGGAAGCGGCGCCGACGCCGCCCACGAGCTCGACGAAGCCCTGCGCGACGGCGTACCCACCGTCATCGACGCCGACGCGCTCGCCCACGTGGCCGGCCCCCTGGAGGTGCCGACGGTCCTCACCCCCCACGCCGGCGAGCTCGCCCGGATGCTCGACGTCGACCGCGCGACGATCGAGGCCCAGCCCCTGACCCACGCGCGTGACGCAGCGGACCGCTACGACGCCGTGGTGCTGCTCAAGGGGCGCCACACCCTGGTCGCGGCGCCCGGCGGCCTGGTCCGGGTGACCACGACCGGCACTCCCTGGCTGGCGACCGCGGGCGCCGGCGACGTGCTCGGCGGGCTGATCGGCGCGCTGCTCGCCAGCGGGCTCGACCCGTTCGACGCCGCCTCGGTCGGATCCTGGCTGCACGGAGCCGCGGCGACGCTCGCGGGCGGCGGCGGGCCGCTCTCCGCGGGGCACGTGGCCGAGGCGATCCCCGACGCCGTACGCCGGGTGGGACAATCGGTCCCATGACATCCGCCCGCGCCGAGATCGTCGTCGATCTCGCCGCGATCCGGCACAACGTCACGACGCTGCGGCAGGTCACCGGCGTCCCCGTGATGGTCGTGGTCAAGGCCGACGGCTACGGCCACGGCATGGTCCCGGTCGCACGCGCCGCCCGCGAGGCCGGCGCCGAGTGGCTCGGGGTCGCCACCATCGACGAGGCGCTGGCCCTCCGCGCCGCCGGCGCCGACGGCCGGGTGCTGTGCTGGCTCCACGTTCCGGGGGAGCCGTACGACGCCGCGATCGCCGCCGACGTCGACGTCACCGCCTACTCCGTGGCCGAGCTCGACGAGATCGCCGCCGCGAGCACCGCCACCGGCAGCCCGGCGCGGGTCCAGCTCAAGGTCGACACCGGCCTCAACCGCGGCGGAGCAGCGGAGTCCGACTGGCCCGGCTTCTTCGCTCGCGCCCGCGCCGGTGAGCAGGCCGGCCACTGGCGGGTCACGGGCGTCTGGTCCCACTTCGCGTGCAGCGACGAGCCCGACCACCCCGCCAACGACCGGCAGGAGGCCGCCTTCCACCGCGCGCTCGCCGCCGCCGACGCGGCCGGGCTGCGCCCCGAGCTCCGCCACCTCGCCAACTCCGCCGCGGCGCTCCTGCGCCCGAGCTCACGCTTCGACCTGGTCCGCTACGGCATCGCCGCCTACGGCCTCGACCCGGCTCCCGGGCACACCCCCGACCTGGGCCTGGTGCCGGCGATGACCGCCCGGTCCCGGCTCGCGATGGTGAAGTCGCTGGTCGCCGGCGACTCCGTCTCCTACGGCCACAGCTGGACCGCCGAGCGGCCGACCACGGTCGGGCTGGTGCCCGTCGGGTACGGCGAGGGGGTCCCGCGCCACGCCAGCAACACCGCGTCCGTGGCGGTCGGTGGCAAGCAGCGACCGATCCGCGGCCGGGTCTGCATGGACCAGCTCGTCGTCGACCTCGACGGCGACACCCCCGAGGTGGGCGCCGAGGTGGTCCTCTTCGGCCCGGGCCGCGACGGGGAGCCGACCGCCCAGGACTGGGCCGAGGCCTGCGGCACCATCAGCTACGAGATCGTCACCCGCATCGGCGGCCGGATGACCCTCACGCATGTCGACTCCCAGGACGAGGCCCGATGAGCATCCCGGGACGGGTCTGGGGCATCGCGGCCGGCGCGGTCGGTGTCGCGGCAGCCGGTACGGCGGTCGGGGTCGCGCGCCGCAACCGCCGGATCGAGGACAACGACGAGGTCAGCCCCGACTTCGGCTCGCTGCGCTCCTCGCCGGTGATGGTGGTGGCCGAGGACGGCGTACCCCTGCACGTCGAGGTCGACGAGGTCACCGAGCCCGAGCCCGGGTCCAAGCTGCGCTGGCCCCGGCGCCGCGCCGACCCTCAGGTGACCGTGGTGTTCGCCCATGGCTACTGCCTCAACCTCGACTGCTGGTACTTCCAGCGCGCCGCCTACCGCGGGCGGGTGCGCACGGTGTTCTACGACCAGCGTTCGCACGGCCGCTCCGGCCGCTCGTCGCACACCAACGCCACGATCGAGCAGCTCGCCCGAGACCTCAAGCAGGTCCTCGATCACGTAGCGCCCGACGGGCCGGTGGTCCTGGTCGGCCACTCGATGGGTGGCATGACGATCATCGCCCTGGCCGAGGAGTTCCCCGAGCTGTTCGGCGACCGGGTGGTCGGTGTCGGCCTGGTCTCCACGACCGCCGGCGGGCTCGACGTCGGCAAGCTGCTGCTGCCGATGTTCCCGGCCCGGCTCAGCGGGCAGGTGACCCACCGCGCCGTACGCACCCTCCACCGCGGCCACCTCGCGGTCGACAGTGCCCGCCGGGTCGGCGCGGCCATCGCCCGCGTCGGCACCGACCTGTTCGCGTTCGGCGACGAGGTGCCCAGCGGCTACGTCGACTTCGTCGACGAGATGCTGTCGTCGACGCCGTTCGAGGTGGTGGCGGAGTTCTTCCCGAGCTTCAGCAGCCTCGACAAGTTCCACGTCGTCGAGGTCCTCTCGCGCGTCCCGACCTTCATCATCTGCGGCACCGCCGACCGGCTCACCTCGATCGGGCACAGCCGCAAGCTGCACCACCTCATCCCGGGCTCTCACCTCCTCGAGTGCGAGGGAGCCGGCCACATGGTCCTCCTGGAGCGCCACGACCAGGTCACCGCCGAGCTCGACCAGCTCATCTCGGCCGCGACCGACCGGGTCGCGGGCCGGTGACGCTCACCGTCCGCCGCGTCGGCCACGAGTCGGCGGTGGCGGTCCACCACATCGTGCACGAGGCGTTCGCCAACCGGCCGCCGCTCGACCCGCCAGCCGACGCCCTCAGCGAGACCGTCGAGTCGATCGGGACCCGGCTGGCCCTCAACGGCGGCCTGGTGGCCAGGGTCGGCGACGAGCCGGTGGGTGCGCTGCTCTTCGACCCGGTCGGCAACTCGGTCTACCTGCGCCGCTTCGGAGTCCTGCCGGCGGCGCAGGGCCACGGGGTCGCGGCGGCGATGGTCGACGCGGCGGTCGAGGCCTGGCCCGGCCGGGCGCGGCTCTCGGTGGTCGCGCGCGAGGAGCTGCCGGCGACCATCGCCTTCTGGGAGCGCCGGGGCTTCGCGCAGGCCGACCGGCGGACGCCGTACGTCGAGCTGTCGCGGCCGCTACCGAGCTGGTACGACGTGGCGACCGCCGACGACATGCGGGCGCTGGGCGTCAAGGTGGCGGGCGACCTGCGCGCCGGCGACCTGCTGGTGCTGTCGGGCGGCCTCGGGGCCGGCAAGACGACGTTCACCCAGGGGCTGGGCGAGGGTCTCGGGGTGCGCGGCGGGGTCACGTCGCCGACCTTCGTGATCGCGCGGGTGCACCCGTCACTGACCGGCGGACCCGACCTCGTCCACGTCGACGCCTACCGGATCGGCGGGCTCGACGAGCTCGACGACCTCGACCTCGACACCTCGCTGGCCGACGCGGTCACGGTCGTGGAGTGGGGCGAGGGGCTGGCCGAGAGCCTGGCCGACTCCCGCCTCGAGGTCCGGATCTCCCGGTCGTCGGGGCCGGTCGAGGGGGAGGCCGAGGACGAGCTGGACCCGCGCCTGGTCGAGGTCCTCGGCGTCGGCACCCGCTGGGCGACCTGAGCGCCGTTCCCGCTCCTCGGTAGCCTCGGTCCGTGCTGCTCGCCTTCGACACCGCCTCGCCACAGGTCACCGTCGCGCTGCATGACGGCGCCGATGTCGTGGCCGAGCTGACGTCGGAGCGCGAGATGAAGCACGGCGAGCAGCTCGCACCGCTGATCGAGGCGGTCATGGCCCGGGCCGGCATCGTGCGCCAGGACCTCACCGCCATCGGCGTGGGCGTGGGGCCGGGGCCGTTCACCGGTCTCCGGGTCGGCCTGGTCACCGCGCGCACGCTCGGGTTCGTGCTCGAGATCCCCGTCTACGGCGTGTGCTCGCTCGACGTGCTGGCCGCCGAGGCGGGGCGCCCGGGTGAGCTGGTGGTCGCGACCGACGCCCGGCGCAAGGAGGTCTACCTCGCGTCGTACGTCGACGGCGTGCGCGTCGCAGGTCCCGCGGTCGCCAAGCCGGCGACCGTGGCCACGGAGCTGCCGGTCGTGGGTGAGGGCGGCGCCCTCTACCCCGCGGACTTCCCGCACCACACCGGACCGATGCGCCCGAGCGCCGGCTGGCTGGCTCGCGTGGTCTCCGAGGAGCTCGCCGAGCTGTGCGACCCCGAGCCGATGTACCTGCGCCGGCCCGACACCGAGGCCCCCCGTCCGCCCAAGCGGGTCTCGTGATCCGCGCCGCCACCGTCGCCGACGTGCAGGCCATCGCCGCGCTCGAGGACGAGGCGCTCGGCGCCGACGCGTGGTCGGAGGGACTGGTGCACGAAGGGGTCATCGGCAACCTGCCGACCATCCACTACCTCGTGGCCGAGCGCGACGACGCGGTGGCCGGCTACGCCGTCGCCAGCGTCGCCGGCGACATCGCCGAGCTGCAGCGGATCGCCGTACGCCCCGACGCCCGCCGCAGCGGACTCGCCTCCATGCTGCTGGACGAGGTCGTGAGGCTCGCCCGGGCCGACGGCGCCGACCGTCTCCTGCTCGAGGTGCGCGACACCAACGCGGGTGCGCTGGCGTTCTACGCCACCCGCGGCTTCGTCGAGGTGGACCGCCGGCCGCGCTACTACCGCGACGGCGCCCCGGCGGTCGTGCTGCGCCGTCCGCTCGTGACCGGCTGCGGGGGAGGATGACCAGGTGAAGTCGGAACCCCTGATCCTCGGCATCGAGACGTCGTGCGACGAGACCGGCGTCGGGATCGTGCGCGGCCACACGCTGCTCGCCGACGCGGTCGCGAGCAGCGTCGAGGAGCACGCCCGCTTCGGCGGCGTCGTACCCGAGGTCGCCAGCCGCGCCCATCTCGAGGCGATGGTGCCCACGATCGAGCGGGCGTGCGAGACGGCGGGCATCACGCTGCGCGACGTCGACGCGATCGCGGTCACCAACGGCCCCGGCCTGGCCGGTGCCCTCCTGGTCGGCGTGGCCGCCGCGAAGGCGCTGGCGATCGGTCTCGGCAAGCCGATCTACGGCGTCAACCACCTCGCGGCGCACGTCGCGGTCGACCAGCTCGAGCACGGCGCACTCCCGGAGCCGTGCCTCGCGCTGCTGGTCAGCGGCGGCCACTCGAGCCTGCTCAAGGTCACCGACGTGACGACCGGGGTCGAGCCGCTGGGCGCGACCATCGACGACGCGGCCGGCGAGGCGTTCGATAAGGTGGCCCGGCTGCTGGGCCTGCCGTTCCCCGGTGGCCCCCACATCGACCGCGTGGCCCGCGAGGGCAGCAGCGTCTACGTCGACTTCCCGCGTGGCCTGACCGCGCGCCGCGACCTCGAGCGGCACCGCTTCGACTTCTCGTTCTCCGGGCTCAAGACCGCGGTCGCGCGCTGGGTCGAGGCACGCGAGCGGGCGGGGGAGCCGGTCCCGGTGAGTGACGTCGCGGCCAGCTTCCAGGAGGCCGTGTGCGACGTCCTGGTCCGCAAGGCGCTGGACGCCGCCGCGAGCGAGGGCATCGAGGACCTGCTGATCGGGGGCGGGGTCGCCGCCAACTCCCGGCTGCGGGCGATGGCGGAGGAGCGCGCCTCGCGACTCGGCATCCGGGTGCGGGTGCCGCGCCCGGGCCTGTGTACCGACAACGGCGCGATGGTCGCCGCGCTGGGCTCGGAGATGGTCGCCCGGGGCCGTACGCCGTCCTCGCTCGATCTGCCCGCCGACTCCAGCCTGCCCGTGACCAGCGTCCTGGCCTGAACCCGTTCGGGGACCCGACGGGTCAGTCGATCACGCCGGGCGCTGCCTCGGCATCGTCGATCCACTCCTGGCCGTCGTCGAAGAGGTCGCGGTCGCGTCCCTGCTCGCCCTGGTCCTTCTTGCCCCCACGTCGCCCGGCCGCGGCGCCACCGGCGGCTGCCGCGCCGCTGCGTCGGCTGCCTCGGCCACCGGCTCCACCGCCCGCGCCCGCAGCGCCACCGCGTCCGCCCGTTCCGCGGCCGCCGGTGGGCCGGGAGGTCGGGGAACCCGCTCCCGCGGCTCCGCCGCGGCCCAGGGCGCCGGGGGCGCCGGCGCGCGTGGTGCTGCCGATCGGCCGGGCGGGTGCGCCCGCTGCGGCGCTGGCCGGGGCGAAGCCGCCCCGGATGCCGCTGATCGCGGCACCGGCGAGGCCGCCGCCCGCGACGACACCGAGACCGCCGGCCAGCGGAGCGGAGACGCCGCCGGCGCCGCCGGTGACGCCCGTGGAGCCGGGCGTGCTGCTCGTGGTCACGGGGTCCGGGACCGGCTGGGTCACGGTCGGCTGCGTAGGGTCGAAGACCGGGGGCACGGTGGTCGTGGTGGGGTTGTGGGTCTCACTTGTGGTCGGGTGCGTGTGGTGAGTTGTCGGGTGGACCGTGTGGACGGAGCTGGTCCCGACCGTGTGAACGCCGGGAGTGGGCAGCGGTGTCCTTCCCCCGGGAGGGGGCGTGGCGCCGGCGGGCGGCCCGGATGGACCCTGGGGAGACTCGGGGGGCTGCACCGGGTCTGGGATGCCGTGGATCTGCTTCATCTTGTCGGTGGCCCTGGCGTACTCCGTGTCGAGGTCGTCGGCCGCCTTGCGCGCGGCCTCCTCACGATCCAGGAGCGACTGTTCGTACTTGCCGACCTTCACCTGGTGGGCCGCCCGCAGGGGCAGGTCCTCTCCGTCGTTCGGGCCCGGAGGCGGGCGGTAGGGACCGGGGTTGGGCTTCAGCGGATGGTCCTTGTCCATGTTGATGTGTGTCGCGCGCGCGGCCTCGACAGCATCGGCGGCCAGCCCGAGCGCCACCATGCCCTTCATGATCTCGTCCTGCTTCGCCCGCATCCCGGTGGCGGACGTGCGGAACGCCGTCGCCATCGCGGGACCGGTCTGACCGCCGACGGACTTCTCGGCGAGGGCGGCACGGTCCAGCGCGTCCGCCACCCGTCCGAGCAGTTCGGAGCACCGCTGCCACTCGCGGCCAGCGCCGTGGAGGGCGGTCTCGGAGGCGCCGGCGAGAGCCTGCTCGAGCCTCATCTGTTGGGGTCCGGTGACCATCAGCTGTCCTCCGAGGGGGCGGGACACGAGTTGTTGGTCGTGACGTCGGGCTGGGTGAGGCACGGCGTGAAGCTCGTGACCGTGTTGAGCAGGCCGGCGGAGTCCACGGCGGACATCTCGTCCGCGCTGCGGACCCCCGTCACGAAGGTGTCGATGCCCTGGCGGAAGCTGGTCAGGCCGGTCACCATGTCCTGCATCGCCTCGCGCACCTTGCCGTGCGCCAGGTCCGTGTGGTGAGCGAGCACCGCGGCGCTCTGAGCGCCGCCGAAGACGGTCGAGGGCACGGCGTCCAGGGGGAGCGTGAGCCCGTCGATGCTGGTCTCGAGGATCTGCACGATCGCCCGGATCGTGGCCTCGTCCACCTCGATGCCCTGCAGTAAGCCCATGATGCCGTCGATCGCGACCGCGACGTCCGCGGAGGCGGTGGCCTCCGCGAGCGCGATCGTGGCCTCGGTGTAGTCAGCCTCCCCCGCCATGCCTTCTCCTCAGTCTCCGCGTCACTCGCCATGGCCGCCTACCCCCGCGTTCGCTCACCCAAACCTGAGCCGTCGCGAGAAATCGATCCGGCTAGGGTGGTGCCCGCTCACAGCGAAGGAGAGTCACGTGGTGCGCAATCTCGGGCCGGCCATGGTCCTCGCCCTCGTCCTGGGGCTGGCGTCGGCCTGCTCGGACGATGAGCCTTCGACCGATCCCGGGCCGTCGCAGTCGCCGGCGTCCTCCGAGGCCTCGACCGAGCCGACGTCGCCGTCCTCCAGCGACACCGGCACGCCCTCCCCGTCCGTCGAGCCCGCCGCCGGGGCGACGGTCCGCATCGACCGGCTCTCCATGCGCGCTCCCGAAGGGTGGGACGTCACCAAGGAGGGTGACCCTTACTCAGCGCAGGTCGGTCAGGCCGGCAGCAGCATCTACATCCAGGAGTTCCCGGACTTCGGCGGGGGTGTCCTCAGCCTCGACCAGATCGCCCGGACCCGCGTCAGGAACGGCCCCTACCTGCGCGAGCCGAAGATCCTCGCCCCGGTGAGCATCGTGGGGCTGGACTGGTACCACCTCGCGGGTCGTACCAACGAGGTCACCTACACCGAGGACTTCGGCACCGTTGTCGACGGCCTCGCACTGCTCGTCGCGATGAGCTTCGACAGCGACCTGCCCGCCGCTGAGCGACGGGTGATCGTCGAGCAGGTGCTGGCGTCGGTGGCCTTCGAGTGAGTGGCTCGCGTCGGCTCAGGAGCCGGCCAGCAGGTTGTACGCCGGGTTCAGGTCGTTGCCGGCCCGGCTCCCGCTGAGTGCCTGCTCCTTGGTCCCGTCGGTGTTGACACGCCACACGCTCCACTCGCCCTCGTCGTAGACGGTCACGAGCAGCGAGTCGTCGTCCTCCCAGACCTGGCGCCCCGTGAAGCCCTCGGCGGGGTCGACCCGGACGACCTCGTTGCCGGCCGTGTCCAGGATCGCGACCCACCCGTTGCCGATCCCGTCGAGGTAGGGGTGGGTGGCGGCGACGTGGCTGCCCGAGCGGTTGAGCGCGAGCAGGAAGAAGTCGCAGGTCTCCCAGGTGAAGGTGTCCTGCGCGAGGTCGTAGATCCCGTTGCACGAGCCCTGGTCGCTGTAGGACTGCTGCACCGCTGCGACGCCGGTCTCGGTGACGTCCTCGACGCTGATGGCCGGGCCGTTCACGAACTGGTCGGTGGTGCCGTGGGACGTGGCGGCTTGCGGCGGGGTCTCGGCGTCGCCGTACTCGAAGTAGACCGTGCAGCCGTCGCCCTCCGGCGCCTCGTAGCAGCTCGGCCCGCCCACGACCGCGACGGGGAAGACGTTGGGGCCCAGGCCGGACTCGATCGCGACCCGTCCTTGGTCACCCGCGGCGGGGTCCCACAGCGTCATCAGGTCGCCGTCGGGCTCGAGGTAGGCCACCGTGGTGTGGTCGGCGTTGACCGCGAGGTCGGACATGAGCTCGATGGTCTCGATGACGTCGCCGGTCTCGTCGATCACGTCGAACGTCCGGTTGCCCTCGTCGTCGGAGCGGGTGGCGAGCAGGCTGGCGCCGAGCATCGTGCCGCCGTCGTACCTCGCGTCGAGCTCGATCTTCGATCCGTCGGGGCGGACCCAGGTCCTCCCCTCGAGGTAGTCCAGGGCCAGGGCGGACGACGGCGGGTCGACCGCCTGGGTCGGGGTGGGGGTGCTGGTGGCAGGTGGGATCTCGCGGTCGGTGCGCCCGTCGAGCTGTTGTGCGGAGAAGACGGCGACCGGCACGATCACCGCGGCGGCGGCGAGCATGCTGCCCGCGACGGCGAGTCGGCGGTTGCGCTTGATGGTCATGGCCTTGCCTTTCACCTGGTCGAGTGAGAACGGGGCCTCGTTGAGGTCGCGGACCCGGTGGTCGAACTCGCGGCTCATCTCGGACTCCCAGCTCTCATCGGGGGTGCCATCGGGGGTGCCTTCGGGGGTGCCAGCGTTGGTGTTC